>NZ_JBQWIF010000015.1:0-122091 GCF_052958135.1 Pseudomonas sp. SZ40
ATACGCCACTCGCCCCTTCAGGAGGCCGAACGGAATCGTTGTGTAGAGGGCCAGGCGGACAGCCTTGAATGGATGGCAGGCGTCGGGGTGCGATATCCAACCGCAAACCATGTGTTGCTGCCGATGGAGATTCGCGGGCATGGCCCGCTCCCACAAGTTGCTGTCCCACAGTTCCCCTCGCACAGGCATGGGCAGCACGCGGACTTCTCGGGCACCAACAAAAAGACCGATCAACTGATCGGCCTTTTCGTTACCTCACATCCCCTCAGCTATTACTCGGAAACGCAAATTGCGCGGCCTCGTGGCTCTTGCGCTGCGGCCAGCGCTGGGTGATGGATTTACGGCGGGTGTAGAAGCGCACGCCGTCGGGGCCGTAGGCGTGGAGGTCGCCGAACAGCGAGCGCTTCCAGCCGCCGAAGCTGTGGTAGGCCACCGGTACCGGCAGCGGTACGTTGACGCCGACCATGCCGACTTCGATCTCGTCGCAGAACAGCCGCGCCGCTTCGCCGTCTCGGGTGAAGATGCAGGTGCCGTTGCCGTACTCGTGATCGTTGATCAGTTGCATGGCCGCTTCCAGGCTGTCGACGCGGACGATGCACAGCACCGGGCCGAAGATCTCGTCGGTGTAGATGGTCATGTCCGCCGTCACCCGGTCGAACAGGCTGCCGCCTAGGAAGAAGCCGTTTTCATTGCCGGACACGCTCAGGCCACGGCCATCCACCACCAGCTCGGCACCCGCCTGCACGCCAGCCTCGATATAGCCGGTGACCTTGTCCTTCGCCGCGGCGGTGACCAGCGGGCCCATGTCCAGGCCGCATTGGGTGCCGGCGCCGATCTTCAGGGCCTTGATCTGCGGGACGATTTTGTCGACCAGCGCATCGGCGATCTGGTCGCCCACGCACACGGCCACGGAGATGGCCATGCAACGCTCGCCGCAGGAGCCATAGGCGGCGCCCATCAGTGCGCTGACGGCGTTGTCCAGGTCGGCATCGGGCATCAACACCGCGTGGTTCTTGGCGCCACCCAGGGCCTGTACGCGTTTGCCGCGTTTGCTGCCTTCGGCGTAGATGTATTCGGCGATGGGCGTGGAGCCGACGAAGCTCAGGGCCTTGACCTCGGGCGCCTGGATCAATGCATCCACTGCGGTCTTGTCGCCGTGCACGACGTTGAGCACGCCTTTGGGCAGGCCGGCTTCGTGGAGCAACTGGGCGATGTACAGGGTGGAGCTGGGGTCGCGCTCGGAGGGTTTGAGGATGAAGCAGTTGCCGCAGACGATGGCCAGCGGATACATCCACAGCGGCACCATGGCCGGGAAGTTGAACGGGGTGATGCCAGCGACCACGCCCACCGGCTGGAAGTCGCTCCAGGCGTCGATGTTGGGGCCGACGTTGCGGGTGTATTCACCCTTGAGGATTTCCGGCGCAGAGCAGGCGTATTCGACGTTCTCGATACCGCGCTTGAGTTCGCCGGCAGCGTCTTCGACGGTCTTGCCGTGCTCTTCGCTGATCAGTTTGGCGATGGCGTTCTCGTGCTGCTCGAGCAGTTGCTTGAAGCGGAACATGACCTGAGCGCGCTTGGCCGGCGGCGTGTTGCGCCAGGCCGGGAACGCCTCCTTGGCGGAGTCGATGGCCTGCTGCACGGTGGCCACATCGGCCAGGGCGACGCGACGTACCGCTTCACCGGTAGCGGGGTTGAAGACCTCGGCGCTGCGGCCGCCCTGGCCGTCGGTGAGTTCGCCGTGGATCAGGTGCTGGATGGTGGTCATGGAGCTTCCTCGATTGGAGACGTTGCGTAGGAGCTGGCTTGCCGGCGATCAATCCTGCAAGCATCGCCGGCAAGCCGGCTCCTACAGAAATGGGTTCAATGCGCTTTGATTTCGGTTTCGACGAAGACCACTTCATGGTCGCTGGCGTTGATCACGTTGTGTTCCACCCCCGCCTTGCGGAAGTAGCTCTGCCCGGCCACCAGCGGGGCGTGCTTGTCGCCCTCCGGGGTTTCCAGCAGCAGCGTGCCGTCGGTCATGGGTACCACCACGTAATCGTAACCATGCCGGTGGCGACCGGTTTCGGTACCCGGCGCGAACCGCCATTCGGTGACGATCACCTCGTCGTTATCCACCTGCACGGTGGCTACCGCCTGCTGCCGGACAGCCATCAGTCGATCCTTTGCAGGACATCGCCCACGGCGCTGAACACGCGGTCGAGGTCTTCGATCTTGGCGTTGAACATCGGCCCGAACTGCAGGCCGTCGCCGCCGAAACGGACATAGAAGCCGGCTTTCCACAGTGCCACACCGGCCTCGAAGGGACGGATCGACGGGTCGCCATCACGGGGCGCCAGCTGGATCGCGCCAGCGAGGCCGCAGTTGCGGATGTCGACGATGTGCTTGGCGCCCTTGAGGCCATGGATGGCGCTCTCGAACTTGGGCGCCAGCTCGGCGGACTGCTGCACCAGGTTCTCGCGTTTGAGCAACTCCAGGGAAGCCAGGCCAGCGGCGCAGGCTACCGGGTGGGCTGAGTAGGTGTAACCGTGGGTGAATTCGATCATGTGCTCGGGCGTCGGCTGGCCCATGAAGGTCTGGTAGATCTCGCGGGTGGCGATCACCGCGCCCATGGGCACAGCGCCGTTGGTGATCTGCTTGGCGACGTTGACGATGTCCGGGGTGACGCCGAAGTACTCGGCGCCGGTCCATTTGCCCATGCGCCCGAAGGCGGTGATCACCTCGTCGAAGATCAGCAGGATGTTGTGCTGGGTGCAGATCTCGCGCAGGCGCTGCAGATAACCGGCAGGCGGCACGATGACACCGGCCGAACCGGACATCGGCTCGACGATCACCGCGGCGATGTTGGAGGCGTCATGCAGTTCGATCAGCTTGAGCATCTCGTTGGCCAGTTCGACGCCGCCGGTCTCGGCCGCACCCTTGGTGAAGGCCATGCCTGGCTGCAGGGTGTGCGGCAGGTGGTCCACATCCATCAACTGGCCGTACATCTTGCGGTTGCCGCCAATGCCGCCGAGCGCGGTGCCGGCGATGTTGACGCCGTGGTACCCACGGGCACGGCCGATCATGCGGGTCTTGCTGGCCTGCCCCTTCAGGCGCCAGTAGGCCTTGGCCATCTTCACGGCGGTATCGGCGCACTCGGAGCCGGAGCCGGTGAAGAACACGTGGTTGAGGTCGCCCGGCATCAGGTCGGCGACTTCCTCGGCCAGCTTGAAGGACAGCGGGTGGGCGTACTGAAAACCGGGCGAGTAATCGAGGGTGCCGAGCTGCTTGGCCACGGCCTCCTGAATCTCCTTGCGGCAATGACCGGCGCCGCAAGTCCACAGGCCGGACAGGCTGTCGTAGACCTTGCGACCGGAGTCGTCGGTCAGCCAGGAGCCTTCGGCGCTGACGATGATCCGCGGGTCGCGCTGAAAGCTGCGGTTGGCGGAAAACGGCATCCAGTGGGCGTCCAACTTGAGCTGGCTGGCCAGGTGCGGCGTGGCGGTCTGCGGCATGTTCATGGAGTCAGCCTCGTAATGGCGTTTTCGTGAAGATGGATAGAAGCGTATCGGTTGCCTGAAAAGGTGCCACAGGCATAAAGTCACTCAAACCCGACTCTTCTTATCCTCAGTTCAGCGGTGACTAAACAATGAGCGTTCGACGCCCGGAGCCCCTGGCCCAGGTCAGCGATTTCGATATCCGCCTGCTCAAGCTGTTTCGCAGCGTGGTCGAGTGCGGCGGTTTTTCCGCTGCGGAGAGCGCGCTGGGCATCGGTCGCTCGGCGATCAGCCAGCAGATGAGCGACCTGGAGCAACGCCTCGGCCTGCGCCTGTGCCAGCGCGGCCGCGCCGGCTTCGCACTGACCGAAGAGGGTCGCGAGGTGTACCAGTCGACCCAGCAGTTGCTGGCGGCGCTGGAAAGCTTTCGTACCGAGGTCAATGGCCTGCATCAGCACCTGCGCGGCGAGCTGAATATCGGCCTGACCGACAACCTGGTGACGGTGCCGCACATGCGCATCACCAGCGCCCTCGCCCGCCTCAAGGATCGCGGCCCGGACGTGCACGTGCATATCCGCATGACGCCGCCCAGCGAGGTCGAACAGGGCGTGCTCGACGGGCGCCTGCACGTGGGCGTGGTGCCCATGGTCGGTGGCCTGTCCGGCCTCGATTACCAGCCGCTTTACGACGAGCGCTCGCTGCTCTACTGCGCGGTCGGCCACCCGCTGTTCTATGTGGATGACCGGGAGCTGCCCGACGAACGCCTCAATGCCCAGCATGCCATCGCCCCGACCTTTCGCCTGCCGCCGGACATCCAGAACCACTACCAGGCCCTGAATTGCACGGCCAGCGCCTCGGATCGCGAAGGCATGGCCTTTCTGATCCTCACCGGGCGCTATATTGGCTACCTGCCGGATCACTACGCCGCCGCCTGGATCAAGGAAGGCCGCCTGCGTGCACTGAAAGCCGATACGCGCTTCTACGACATCAACCTGGCCTCGGTCACCCGCAAGGGCCGCCGCCCGCACCTGGTGCTGGAGACCTTTCTCGAAGAGCTGGCGGCGAGCGCCTGAATGGTCGTTTCGATCAATTAGAGGCGTGTTTGAATTGGCTGCTATAAGGCGATAGCGGACCTTCGATTTGGTGGGCTGAAGCCCACCCTACAGCCGCGCACCTAGCCGTAGGGTGGGCTTTAGCCCACCAATTGGTCCCCGACTACGAACGGCGGCTATCGCCACCACCCTGCCATGCAGCGCTTACTCGATCTTCTGGTAACTGCCGCCACATTTGACGAAGCAGTTCTTGTAGACCTGCGAGCAGGTTCGGTAGTCAGGCCCGTCGATTGCCGTGGGCTTCGGGCACAGGGTCTTGAGATTGGGATCTTCGGTGGTGTGCAGGCAGTTCTGGTAGCTCTGGTTCTGGCTGTCGTGGATGACTTTGAAGCCTTGGTAGGCCTGATCCTCACGGCGTTCACAGGCCCGCTGCGTTTCGTTGCACTGCTGAACGCAGGCCTGGCCTTCGGCAGTTTGCGGCGGCACTTCGCGGTACTGGGTACAACCGCCGAGTAGCGTCAGTAGAGTAAATACGGGTAATAGCGAGTGGCGAGACAACACGGGTTGCAGGGTCCTTCGGCAACGGTTCGGGCAGGCGCCCTGAACATTCCAGGCGCATCGGAGAAGCTCATGGGCTCTGCTGTGATGGCCCTCGCGAAGGTTGGTTCCCTCTTCGCCGGCCAGCCGCTAGCGACATACCCGGTAACAGGCTGTCGATACTCCCTTGGGCTGGGCGTCTAGTCTCAAGCCATTGTCTCTTCAACCAGCCTCTGGAGCATGCCATGCCCAATCGTCGCCATTTCCTGCAGGGCAGCGCTGCTCTGATGACCCTCGCGGCCGGCAGCCAGTTGTTGCCGGGCTTCGCGTTCGCGGCCAACCCGGCCCCGCTGCTGCAGCGCAAGATTCCGTCGAGTGGCGAGGCACTGCCGGTGATCGGCCTGGGCACGTCGCAAACCTTCAACGTAAGCCTCGACGACGCCAGCCTGAAACCACTGGACGAGGTGGTGCGAGCCTTCATCAATGGCGGCGCCACGCTGATCGATACCGCGCCCAGTTACGGCGCCGCCGAGGCGGTGACCGGCGAGCTGCTCAAGCGCACCAAGACTCAGGGCAAGGCATTTCTCGCCTCCAAGCTGTCGAGCAGCGGACGCGAGCGCGGCCTGGCGCAGTTCGAGGCGAGCCTGAAAGCCTTGCAGACCGACAAGATGGACCTGCTGCAGGTGCACAACCTGCAGGACACCACCACGCAGTTGGCATTGGCCCGTGAGCTGCGCGAACAAGGCAAGGTGCTCTACATCGGCATCACCCATTACATCGAGTCGGCCCACGACGACCTGCTGGAGGTGCTGGCCAAGGAGAAGGTCGATTTCGTCCAGTTCAACTATTCGGTGGGCGAGCGCAACGCCGAGAAACGCCTGCTGCCTTACTGCGCCGAGCACGGCATCGCCACGTTGATCAACCGTCCGTTCCAGCGCGCGCAACTGCTCGCCCGGGTGAAAGGCAAGCCGCTGCCGGAGTGGGCCAACGAGGTGGATGCAACGTCCTGGGCGCAGTTGCTGCTCAAGTTCATCCTCGTCAACGAAGCGGTTACCGCGGTGATTCCGGCCACCTCGAACCCGCGCTATGTGGTCGATAACCTCAAGGCAGGTCAGGGTCGGCTGCCCAATGCCGAGCTGCGTGAGCGCATCGTCCAGGCCTTCAGTTGAGCGGATACAGTGGCCGGCAGTGAGACCGGCCAGATATTTTCAGCGACCAGCGCTTGTCACGTCGGCGGGTTCTGGAGTATCTGTTCTTGCGCTGTGCCCCCTGAACAGAACGGAAGCCTCCGATGTCCCTCGACGCCCTCGCCCCTAGCGCCACCTCCGGCAAGCCGAATGGCCGGATTCGGCAGAAGAACGTAGAAGCGATCATCGCCGCCGCCGAAGACGAGTTCGCCCGGCACGGCTTCAAGGGCACCAGCATGAACACCATCGCCCAGGCGGTGGGCCTGCCCAAGGCCAACCTGCATTATTACTTCAGCAGCAAGCAGGGCCTGTACCTGGCGGTGCTGAACAACATCCTCACGCTGTGGGACAGCGCCTTCAGCAACCTGCGTGCCGAGGATGACCCGGCCGAGGCCCTCGAGCGCTACATCCGCGCCAAGATGGAGTACTCGCGCCGCTACCCCAAGGCCTCGCGCATCTTCGCCATGGAGGTGATCAGCGGCGGTGTGTGCCTGTCGCAGCATTTCGGCAAGGACCACCAGAGCTGGTTTCGCGAGCGCGCGGCCGTCTTCGAAAGCTGGATCACCGCCGGCAAGATGGATGCGGTGGACCCCATGCACCTGATTTTCCTGCTCTGGGGCAGCACCCAGCATTACGCCGACTTCGCCTCCGAGATCTGCCGTGTCAGTGGCCGCTCGCGCCTGACCAAGCAGGATTACCAGGCCGCTGCCGATAACCTGGTGCGCATCATCCTCAAGGGCTGCGGACTGAAACCGAGCGTCTGATGGCCTTTCTGTTACTCGCTCCTTGCGACTACCGCGAGGAAATCCGCAAGAGCCGCTTTCTCGCCCAGGCCCGCGCCATCAAGGATGCAGCGGACGCTCAGGCGCTAATCGAGCAGCTCAGCGACCCGAGCGCATCGCACAACTGCTGGGCCTGGAAGCTCGGCCAACAGTATCGATTCAGCGACGACGGCGAGCCTGGTGGCACCGCAGGTCGGCCAATCCTCGCCGCCATCGAGGCTCAAGGGTTCGATGGCGTGGCGGTGGTGGTGACGCGCTGGTACGGCGGCATCCAACTCGGCACCGGCGGCCTGGCCCGCGCCTATGGCGGCAGCGCCAACAAATGCCTGCAGAACGCCGAACGCCAGGAGCAGGTCGCGCGGCTCTCCTGCTTCTGCCATTGCGGGTTCGCCGAGCTGGCGTTGCTCAAGTCGCGCCTGGCCGAGTTCGATGCGGTATTGGAGCAGGAAACCTTCGACGCCCAAGGCGCCGAGCTGCAACTGGCCGTGCCGCAGGCGCACATCGACGACCTGCAGCTCCTGCTCGCCGACATCAGCCGCGGGCGCAGCCGCCTGCAATTGCCTGGCTGAGGCTTGACCTCGCCGCGCATGACGCGACATGGTTGTGGCTTTGCACCGGGAGCCGCCCCATGAGCCTGCAATCCGTTCGCGCCTTCTTCGCCGAGAAGGCGCCCGACCTGCACGTCATCGAACTCGACACCAGCACCGCTACCGTGGCCCTGGCCGCCGAGGCCCACGGCGTGGAGCCCGGGCAGATCGCCAAGACCCTGGCCTTTCGCATGGGCGAGCGCACTCTGCTGATCGTCGCCCGCGGCGATGCGCGCATCGATAACCGCAAGATCAAGGAAACCTTCGGCAGCAAGGCCAAGATGCTCGATGCCGACACGGTACTCGCCCTGACCAGCCACCCAGTCGGCGGCGTCTGCCCGTTCGGCCTCGCCACGCCACTGCCGGTGTATTGCGATGTGTCGCTGCGCGCGTTCGAGGAAGTGGTGCCGGCTGCGGGATCTATCCACAGCGCGGTGCGCATCGCCCCGGCGCGCATGGCCGAGCTGGTCGAAGCCGAGTGGGTGGACGTGTGCCAGTCGCTGCCCGTTGAAAACCGCGAAGTCGCGGCCCCCTGAAACTGGAGAAACCATGAAACCGCACCTGCTGATTCTCAACCCGCTCAGCGAGGCCAGCCTGGCGCGTATCGCCGAGCGCTTCGAAGTAACCCATGCGCCCAATGCTGCAGCGCGGGAAGCGGCCATCTCGGAGCACGCCGACAGCGTGCAGGCGGTACTGACCATCGGCACCATCGGCCTGACCGGCGAAGAAATCGCCCGCCTGCCGAAACTGGGCTTCGTCGGCACCCTTGGCGTGGGCTATGAAAAGGTCGACCTGGAGGCCGCCCGCGCCCGTGGCATCGCCATGAGCAATGGCGCCGGCAGCAACGCCGATTGCGTCGCCGATCACGCCATGGCCCTGCTGCTGGCTGCCATTCGCGATGTGCGGCGGCTGGACGTCGCCTGCCGCGCCGGCATCTGGCGCGATGCGCTGCCGATGACCGATGGCGTGTGCGGCAAGCGCCTGGGCATTCTCGGCCTCGGCGCCATCGGCGAAAAACTCGCCCGCCGCGCAGCGGCCTTCGACATGCCGGTGGGCTATCACAACCGCTCGGCCAAAGCGGACAGCCCACACCGCTACTTCGCCAGCGCCCTGGAACTGGCGCGCTGGAGCGACTGCCTGGTGGTGGCTATTCCTGGCGGCGCCTCGACCCTCCATCTGGTCAACGCCGAGGTGCTCGACGCCCTGGGGCCGCAGGGTTACTTGGTCAACGTGGCGCGCGGCAGCGTGGTGGACACCGCCGCGCTGGGCCGTGCACTGCGCGAAAAACGCATCCGTTCCGCGGCGCTGGATGTCTACGAAAGCGAGCCGCTGCCGCCCAGTGAACTGCTCGACCTCGACAACCTGACCATCACCCCGCACGTGGGCGGCAACTCGCCCCAGGCGCTGGAGCAGTCGCTAACGCAGTTCCTTGGCAATATCGACCGGCATTTCCGTGGTGAGCCGCTGCTGACGCCGATCTGATAGCGCGACGCAATTGGTGGGCTAAAGCCCACCCTACGGCCAAAAACCACGGCGCATCCATCGAATCCGGTCACGAGGTCAACAAGCGCCCTACCCACCACCGCGGACCTGCAAACCAATACCCAGGGCCTTGGCGAGCGACAGCGGCAACAGCAGGGTATCGAGCAAGGCACTGGCTGGCAGGTCCACCGCGGCATAGGCAGGCGCTTCGGCCCCGAAACGCTCGACCGGGCAGCAACCGCCTTGCAGCGCGTACCAGTCCAGCCGAGTACCGGCGTACACCACTGGCGCACCGGGCTTGGCGGCGTCCAGGGTACGCGCGGCGGCACAGCCGCCCACGTGCAGGCAGGCCAGCAGGACCGCGCAGAGCGCGTGCTTACTCATCGCCACTGTTGAGGTGCTGCTCGCCCCAGCGCGGCAGCATGTCCTGGGGGATATTCAAGCAGTTGAGAATCCGCGCGACGACGAAGTCGATCAGATCGTCCAGGGTCTGCGGCTGGTGATAGAAACCAGGCGAGGCCGGCAGGATGGTCACGCCAAGGTTGGAAAGCTTGAGCATGTGTTCGAGATGAATGCTCGAGTACGGCGCCTCGCGGGGCACCAGAATCAGCTGGCGGCGCTCCTTGAGAGCCACGTCGGCGGCACGCTCGATCAGGTTGTTGCAGGCCCCGGTGGCGATCGCCGACAGGGTGCCGGTGCTGCACGGCACCACCACCATGGCCGAGGGCGCGCCGGAGCCGGAGGCCACCGGGGCCATCCAGTCTTCCTTGCCGTAGACACGAATCTGCCCGTCGGTGGCACCGGTGTATTCGGTGAGAAACGCCTGCATGGCCTGGGGCTTGGCCGGCAGGCTGACGTCCGTCTCGGTGGCCATCACCAACTGCGCGGCCTTGGAGATCAGGAAGTGCACTTCCCGGTCCTCACGCACCAGGCAGTCGAGCAGCCGCAACCCATACTGCGCGCCGGAGGCGCCGGTCATGGCGAGAGTGATGCGCTCCGGTCCGGCCATGCTCATGCCTCCAGCGCCGCGGCCAGCTTGCCGTGCAAGCCGCCGAAGCCACCGTTGCTCATGATCACCACCTGGGTGCCGGGACGCACCAGCGCCTTGACCCCAGCGATGATCGCCTCCAGCGAATCGCAGACCTGAGTCGGATTGGCAGCGCCAGCCACGGTAGCCGCCAGATCCCAGCCCAGATTCGGCGGCGCGTACCAGAACACCGCATCGGCCTGCTCGGCAGATTCCGCCAGGCCATCGCGATGGGCGCCGAGCTTCATGGAATTGGAACGCGGCTCGATGATCGCGATGACCTGCTCGTCGCCAACCCGTTTGCGCAGGCCGTCGAGGGTGGTGGCGATGGCGGTCGGGTGGTGGGCGAAGTCGTCGTAGACGGTCACGCCCTTCACCTCGGCGACCTTTTCCATGCGCCGCTTGGCATTGATGAAACGTCCCAGCGCCTCGATGCCCAGCGCCGGCACCACACCCACATGCCGCGCGGCAGCCAGCACGGCCAAGGCGTTGGCGACGTTGTGCTGGCCGGTGAGCCCCCACTCCACCACGCCCTCGACCTTGCCATCGAAACTCACCTCGAACCGCGAGCCGTCGGCAGCCAGCAGGCGCGCCTGCCACTGCCCACCGTCGCCAGTGGTCTGCACGGGCGTCCAGCAGCCCATGCCGATCACCCGAGTCAGCGCGGTTTCGCTGGCCGGGTGGATGACCAGGCCTTCGCCGGGAATGATCCGTACCAGGTGGTGGAACTGCCGCTCGATGGCCGCCAGATCCGGGAAAATATCCGCGTGGTCGAACTCGAGGTTGTTGAGGATCGCGGTACGCGGGCGGTAGTGGACGAACTTGCTGCGCTTGTCGAAGAACGCACTGTCGTATTCATCGGCTTCGACCACGAAGAACGGCGTATCGCCCAGACGCGCGGAGATGCCGAAATTCTGCGGCACGCCACCGATCAGGAAGCCTGGCGCCATGCCCGCATGCTCGAGCACCCAGGCGAGCATGCTCGAACTGCTGGTCTTGCCGTGGGTGCCGGCCACTGCCATCACCCAACGGCCCTGCAGCACATGGTCGGCCAGCCACTGCGGCCCGGACACGTAGGGCAGCCCCTTGTTGAGCACGTACTCCACCGCCGGGTTGCCGCGGCTCATGGCATTGCCTACCACCACCAGATCGGGTGCCGGCTGCAGGTGAGCGGGATCGTAGCCCTGCATCAGCTCGATGCCCTGGGCCTCGAGCTGGGTACTCATGGGCGGATAGACGTTGGCATCGGAGCCGGTGACGCGATGGCCCAGCGCCTTGGCCAGCACGGCCAGCGACCCCATGAACGTACCGCAGATGCCGAGAATGTGGATATGCATGAAAACCTCGAAAACAGGCGCGCCGAAAGCCGGGCGAGCCGAATGAAAACATGGCCGCAGATTAGCACAGCGGCGCCCCGCATCCTGCCTGCCAGGCGTCCCAGGCGCGCAAGCCCGGTCGCGTGGCGCTGCCAGGTGCATCTGCCAGGCGAACAGGCATGCCGTGGCCCTTCAACAGCGCGTAACGCCTGCGCGCTTGCGGTAAGCGGATGGCCTGCTTAAGGTGACGCCACCCTGCCATCGAGCTTTTGTCATGTGGTCGTTCAGCGCCTGGCGCCGTAAGCGCATCCTCTCCCGCAACCCTGTCAGCGACAGCAGCTGGGCCATCGTGCGCCAGCGCCTGGCGATTCTCGACGGGCTCGGCGAAGAGGAGCTGCAGCGCCTGCGCGAACGCGCCGTGCTGTTCCTGCACAACAAACACCTGACCACCCTGCCCGGCCTCGAACTCGACAACGACGATCGCCTGGCCCTGGCGACGCTGGCCGAACTGCCGCTGCTCGGGCTGGCCGAGCTGAATTGGTACCAAGGCTTTCACGAGGTGATCCTCTACCCGGACGACTTCGTCAGCCCGCAACGGCATCGCGACTCCGGCGGTATCGAACATGAGTGGGATGGCGAGCACAGCGGTGAAGCCTGGCAACAGGGCCCGGTGATCCTCGCCTGGCCCGGCGTACAGGCCAGCGGCGGCTGGGAAGGCTACAACCTGGTGATCCACGAACTGGCACACAAGCTGGACATGCTCGGCGGCGACGCCAACGGTCTACCGCCGCTGCACAGCAATATGGATATTCAGCAATGGGCCAGCGCCATGCAGCAGGCCTTCGACAGCCTGAATGCCGAACTGGACGCCGATGAGGAGGCGCAGACCGCCATCGACCCCTACGCAGCCGAAAACCCCGCCGAATTCTTCGCGGTGACCAGCGAATATTTCTTCAACGCTCCCGACCTGCTCGACGAGGCCTTTCCAGCGGTCTACGCCCAGTTGCGGCTGTTCTATCGACAGGATCCGCTGGCACGTTTACGCCGCCTGCAGGTCGAACACCCGGACTATCAGGAACCCAACCCCGCTCAGCCGGATACGACCAATGGCTGTAATGGCAACGACGCGGGAATCCACCTATAATCCGGCCACTTTTTTGGCCCACATCAGGGAGTCACCCATGAGCTACAGCAAGGTTCCGGCCGGTAAAGACCTGCCGAATGACATCTACGTCGCTATCGAAATCCCGGCCAACCACGCGCCGATCAAATACGAAATCGATCACGACACCGACTGCCTGTTCGTCGACCGTTTCATGGCGACCCCGATGTTCTACCCGGCCAACTACGGTTTCATCCCGCACACCCTGGCCGACGACGGTGACCCCCTCGACGTGCTGGTCGTGACCCCGTACCCGGTAGCACCAGGCTCGGTGATCCGCGCCCGTCCGGTCGGCGTGCTGCACATGACCGACGAAGCCGGTGGCGACGCCAAACTGATCGCCGTACCGCACGACAAGCTGACCACCATCTACAAGGACGTTCAGGAATACACCGACCTGCCCCCACTGCTGATCGAGCAGATCAAGCACTTCTTCGAGAACTACAAGGATCTCGAGAAAGGCAAATGGGTCAAGGTCGAAGGCTGGGGCAACGCTGAAGCGGCCCGCGCCGAGATCACCAAGGCGGCTGCTGCTTATCAAAAGTAAGCACAACCTGCCTTACGAAAGCCGGCCACAAGCCGGCTTTTTTATGTATTTTTGAAAGCGATTCTCATCTGCTGAAATCTGCGAAAGCCGTCGCTAGATCAAAGGTTTCGGCCTATGTTTGGTCTTGCGACTTCCGTTTTTATCCGTTGTGCTACACGCGAAAGTGGGGGAACAGAGGGAAGGGCCATAGGCAAGCTCACCGCGAAACAGGTCGAGAATCTGACTGAGCCAGGCACCTATGAAGACGGTGATGGACTCAGGCTTTTCGTAAAACCCACCGGTAGAAAAACCTAGGTTCTACGTTTCCAACTGAATGGCAAGCGACGGGAAATGGGGTTGGGTAGCTAGCCCCCTGCTCAATCTCAAGAAAGCCCGTGCGGCGGCGTACGAAAACCACATTCAGATCCTGAAGGGGAATGACCCGCTCGCGAAACGCCAAGCTGAGCAAACGGCGAAGAAAGAGGCTGAACGGCGCGAGAAAGCACAGCTAATAACCTTCGAGATGTTAGCGAACGATTACCGGGATGCCCACGGGTCGAGCTGGTCGGAGAAATGGCGCAAGGGCTGGTGTCGCAAACTCGAGCTCTATGCCTTTCCCTATTTAGGGAAACTATCCGCAGACTTGATCGAGACCAAGCAAGTTCTCAAAGCTCTGCAACCGATCTGGTCTACCAAGACACGAACCGCCGACTAAGTAAGCGGACAAATAGAGCAAATTCTGGACGCAGCTAAATCCCGAGGGCTTGCGAACTGGTGAAAACCCTGCTTGCTGGCGTGGCCATCTGGAAAATTTGCTCAGCCGTAATGAGAAGAAGAAAGCTCGCAAGCGTATTCATCACCCTGCCCTCGCGTGGCAGGAACTACCTGAGCTCATGCAGGCATTGCGTAGTGCCCCAACGCCGCATCGTTAGCAGCTCAACTCTTGATCCTTACCGGCGCAGGTAGCCACATGGTGAGATTTGCTCAATGGGGCGAGTTCGATCTGGAGTCAGGTCGATGGTCGCTGCCGGCTGAGCGAATGAAGACGCGCCAGTCACTCGCTATCCGCTCGCACCTGAGGTCGTCAAACTGGTGAAAGGCATATCACTAGTTCGAGTACGAAGCCCATACCTATTTCTTGGAAACGGCCGTAGCGGCGTGATGCACGCTAACGGCATTCGCAGCCTACTTCGAAAATTGGGCTACGAACACATCACGCGCCATGGCTTCCGCTCGACATTCCGAGACTGGGCAGGCCCCTCGAGAGATCTGTTAGCTTGCATTAGCTCAGTCACCAGCAACAGCGATGCCGACGATGGTGCCGCAGCCCAAGGAATGGACTGCACCTGACTGATAGTCATGCATGCCCCGGTCATCGCATTACTGCCTTCAACCGACTCAGGGTCTCGCAGTACCGGTCTCGTCAGCCAGGGCAGCCTCCACCCGCCCAGCGGTATCGGTGCTCAGGAGGCCAGATCATGAGATGCCCTTGCTCCCGGCCGTAAGGAGCCTCCAGCCCCGCGTAGTGGACATTCCCCACGGGTCGCAGGGACCTTGATCCCTGATAACACTCAGCATTCTTGGCGGGATGACGTGGGGAGGGTTTTAACGGTTTGGCTTTGAGAGGAGTTCGGATATAGCACTGGTCAGTGGACGGGATGGACGCTATTTCACTCTGACACTGCTTCATTAACAGATGCCCTTTCAACGAGCAAGGTTATAGAGTGACGAGGTAATATCAAAATGGCATGATCGTGTAAGACGCAACTGTCGTATGTCCTGATGAGAGGGAGCTAATTAATGCCTGACATTCGAGAGCAAAAACTGCTTTATCACCTGACGAGCGTGACTAACATTCCATCGATTCTTGAGAGAGGTTTGATGCCACGAGCGCAGCTTCAAGAATTTCAAGATGTCGCCGATCAAGAAATCATCACCAACCGTCAAGCGTTGGCGCTTGAGAATTACGTTCCCTTTCACTGGTTCGCTCGAAACCCCTTCGATGGTCGAGTCCAACGTGACCGACCGAACGCGCAATTCGTGTTAATTACGGTGAGAAGGGCATTGGCCCAGCGAGGGAACTGGAAGGTTGTCCCATGCCATCCCTTGGCAAGCGGCAATATCCAATTGCTTGACTACACGCCTGGGGTGGCTGCGATAGACTGGGAGGTGATGAACCTTCGCGATTACCTTGATCCGACCTGCAAAAGCGTCTGTATGGCGGAGTGTTTATCGCCACATCCAGTACCGCCTACGTGGTTTTTTAAGGTTTACGCGCCCTCAGATCAGGTTGCAGAAAGCGTAGCCCGCGTAGTAGCTGGGCTGAGGCTCTCACTTGAGGTTGAGGTCAACGGAGCAATGTTTACCCGATGATCTATAAGAATTTGAATCCGGAGAAAGCGCTGATTTGGCGTATTGTCCACCGTGACAACCTACCTTGGCTGCTTGATAATGGGCTGCATTGCGCTGAGTCGGGGATTCTGTCGCCCAGTTACGTCAGCATCGGCAATCCGGATTTAATCAGCAAGCGTCGTCACCGTGCCGTACCTATCGCTCCTGGAGGCACGCTGGGCGATTATGTGCCGTTCTATTTCACGCCTTTCTCAGTGATGATGAAAAACATTCATTCGGGATGGGGTGTGCAGCAACGTAAAAATGAAGAGATAGTGATTCTTGTGTCCAGTTTGTACCACATTCAAAATCTAAGCCTACCCTTCGTTTTTACAAACGCACACGCTTACCCTCACTGGACTGACTACTACAGCGATCTTGAGCGACTTGATCAAATCGATTGGGATGTACTTCAACGTCGTGATTTTAAGCGTGACCCTGACGACCCTAAAAAAATGGAACGCTATCAAGCCGAGGCCCTCGTGTACGGCCATGTGCCAGTAGAGGGCCTTCTGGGGATTGTCTGCTATACAGAAGCAATAAAGCGTCGCGTTGAAAAGGGGATTAAGGAGCGTGGACTGGATCTACCTGTTCATGCCCGGGCAAGGTGGTATTTCTGATGATTAGGTTCACACAAGGCAACCTGCTTGAGGCTAAGGTCGAAGCACTCGTCAATACGGTCAACACCGTCGGCGTGATGGGCAAAGGCATTGCGCTGATGTTCAAGGAGCGTTTTGCCGATAATTACCGATTATACGCAACTGCTTGCAAAGCAAATCAGGTGCACACGGGTAAGATGTTCATCACAGAAGTGCGTGAGCTCGATGGTCCGAGGTGGGTGATCAATTTTCCGACAAAGCAACACTGGCGCTCTCCCTCCAAGATAAGTTGGATTTCTGAAGGACTAGACGATCTCCGTCATTTTTTGATCGACCAGCAGGTTAAGTCAATCGCCATTCCGCCATTGGGTGCGGGTAACGGTGGACTTGAGTGGAACGTTGTCCGAGAACTGATCGAGGTGCAACTCAAGGATTTAGAAACCGATATCCTTGTCTTCGAGCCAACTAAGCAATATCAAAACGTTGCCAAACGCAGTGGAGTGGAAAAACTGACACCAGCCCGTGCTTTAATTGCCGAACTAGTGCGCCGCTACTGGGTACTAGGCATGGAGTGCAGCCTTCTAGAAATTCAAAAGTTAGCCTGGTTTTTAGAGCGTGCAATAGAACGCTTATGCCCCGGCGAGAACCCTCTAAACTTGAAATTTGCAGCACACAAATATGGGCCATATGCCAATCGACTCCAACATTTGCTAAATAATTTGGATGGAAGCTATCTGCACTGCGGTAAGCGAATAAGCGATGCGGGACCGCTAGATGCTATCTGGTTTGATGAAAGCCGCAAAACATTCGTTCAAGCCTATTTAAAAAGCGAAGGTAAAGCTTACGCGCCGGCTTTGGAGCTTACATCAAAATTAATTGATGGTTTTGAGTCTCCCTATGGCATGGAGCTTCTAGCTTCGGTGGACTGGCTGTTAGTAAATGATGGAATTAAACCGAACGTCACAGAAGTCCGCAAAGGCTTGTCTTCATGGAAAGCAACGACACCAGATGCTGGGGAACGCAAGAGTCGTTTATTTGATGATAAGTCCTTGGAAATCGCCATAGAGCGGTTAACCACCATATAAACTCACTACTCCTAGTCATCACTTGGCAGGCATATGGCGAGACCCCCCTACATGAGATCTCGCCGGCCTTTAGTTTTTAATCAACACCGAGTGGCCGCAATCGGCCGGCTCCTAGCGGTCCTTGCAGCTTCCCTTTTGTTAACTCCGGCTCGACGCGGTTAGTCTCGTCAATCAAGATCCTGTCAGCAAACAAATGTGGACTTTTGGTCAAACGCCTTAGTATGCCGAGAACAAAGCAACAGTTGCGAAAGCAAAGTCTTACGCCGCTTCATGATCAGCTCACATCCTTGAAGCTGTTGAGCAAGTATGCTTCAAAAAATGCTGCGCCACGCAAGGTGTACGAGAGCAAGTTGGTTTGCACCGTCAAACGTAGCCATCTCTCCAACTTTTTTGCGGTTCGGGAGCCTTCATCGATACCGAGCCTAATACGTATGACGCACTCATCGTTGACGAGCCCACAGGCTCAATGAGAAAAGCGGGCTTTACGGAAACCTGGGTGAAAACTAGATCAATTAGCTGATCGAATCAGCAAAATGCTCGATTTTTTCATCGACAAAGACCAGCGCGTGACCTTGAACGACATTGGTAACAAGTAGGCTATCCGCGCCCTTGCCAAAGCCAAAGGCGCAACCGTGGAGGAATACATACTGTCTTCCCAGTTCCGTTGCAGTGGTTCTGATGGCTACCTGGCGTGGTTGGATGACGTATTGGGGATTCACGCGATAGCCAACCCGCTGCTCAATACCAGCGAGTATGAGTTCAAGGTGTTCGACTCCCCTCAGACGATGCATGCGGCTATCGAGCAGAAAAACCGCGGAAACAAGGCTCGCGTTGTCGCGGGTTACTGCCGGTCTTGGCTCAGCAAGAAAGACTCCAAGGCCGCTGACATCGTTATCGGCAATGACTACGCACACCAATGGAATCTGGATCAGGATGGCAGCTTGTGGATCATCGCTGAAAATTCCATTGAACAGGCCGGTTGTATCCACACCTGCCAAGGGCTGGAAGTTGACTATGTTGGAGTAATCATCGGACCGGATCTAGTCGTGCGTGATGGGCAGGTGGTGACGTCGCCGCATGAGCGAGACAAGCACGACAAATCAATTCGTGGCTGGAAGAAGTTGATCCTGCTATGGCGCAGCAAGAGACAGACCTGATCATCAAAAACACGTATTGAACATTGATGACTCGTGGGATGAAGGGCTGCCACCTATACTGTACAGATCAGGAGACCGCTCAATACTTTGAGAGTCGACTTGCCGGGTACAGCAACGACTAATGGCCGCGCGGGCTGGATGTCACTATTCGGGTTCAGCCTCACGAAAAAAATGTAGGCTGAACCACAAAAAAACCAGGGCAGATGCCCTGGCTTCGATTGCACGGCCTCAGCACTACACCGCTTTCAGGCGCAGTTCCTTGGGCATGGAGAAAGTCACGTTCTCGGGGCGACCGTCGAGTTCCTGGACGTTGCTGGCGCCCCATTCGCCGAGTTTGTCGATCACGCCGCGCACCAGCACTTCCGGAGCGGACGCGCCGGCGGTGATGCCGATGCCTTTGGCACCTTCGAACCACTCGCGCTTGAGGTCTTCGGCGCCGTCGATCAGGTAGGCAGGCGTGCCCATGCGCTCGGCCAGCTCGCGCAGGCGATTGGAGTTGGAGCTGTTGGGGCTACCGACCACCAGCAGGACGTCGCACTCGTCGGCCAGTTGCTTGACCGCATCCTGACGGTTTTGGGTGGCGTAGCAGATGTCGTCCTTGCGCGGGCCGCCGATACTGGGGAAGCGTGTGCGCAGGGCATCGATGACCTTGCTGGTGTCGTCCATCGACAGCGTGGTCTGGGTCACGAAAGCTAGCGAATCGGGGTCGCGCACCTGAAGCTTGGCGACATCCTCTTCATCTTCTACCAGGTAGATGGCGCCGCCATTGCTGGCGTCGTACTGGCCCATGGTGCCTTCGACTTCCGGGTGACCGGCGTGGCCGATGAGAATGCACTCGCGGCCGTCACGGCTGTAGCGCACCACTTCCAGATGCACCTTGGTGACCAGCGGGCAGGTGGCGTCGAACACTTTCAGACCACGGTTGGTGGCTTCGTTGCGCACGGCCTGGGATACGCCGTGGGCGCTGAAGATGACGATGACGTCATCGGGCACCTGATCCAGCTCTTCGACGAAAATCGCGCCGCGAGAACGCAGATCCTCGACCACGAACTTGTTGTGCACCACTTCGTGACGCACGTAGATCGGCGGACCGAACACCTCGAGGGCACGGTTGACGATCTCGATGGCGCGGTCGACACCGGCGCAGAAACCGCGGGGATTGGCGAGTTTGATATGCATGGCACGCTCGGCACGGAGGCTTGAGTGGAGAGTCTATCGCGTAAGCCCAAAAGACCTTACGCGATAGACAGCGCGTTCGCGAGGAATGTCCGACTGGATCGATGTCGCCGCTTCAAATCGCCTGGACGTCGATGATCTCGACGTCGAACGTCAGCGTCTTTCCAGCCAGAGGGTGGTTGAAGTCGATGGTCACCTGGGCGTCATCGAAGGCTTTGACCACACCGGGCAGCTCGGTATTGGCGGCGTCGTTGAAGATTACCAGCAGCCCTTCGGACAACTCCATGCCCTGGAACTGCGAACGCGGCATGATCTGCACGTTCTGCGGGTTCGGCTGGCCAAAGCCCTGCTCCGGCAGCACGGTCACGCTGCGCTTGTCGCCGGCCTTGAAACCGTACAGCGCGGATTCGAACCCCGGCAGCAGGTTGCCATCGCCGACCTTGAAGGTGGGCGGCTGCTTGTCGAAGGTGCTGTCGACTACATCGCCGTTGTCCAGCTTCAGCGCGAAATGCAGGGTTACCTGCCGGTCCGGGCCGATACGTACATCAGTCACGTGCCACCTCTTCTTCCGACTTCTTGCTCTTGAACATGTCCAGCGCCAGCAGCACGGCACCGACGGTGATCGCGCTGTCGGCCAGGTTGAAGGCCGGGAAATACCAGCGGTTCTGCCAGTGCACCAGGATGAAGTCGACCACGTGGCCGAACACCACGCGATCCACCAGATTGCCCAGCGCGCCGCCGAGCACCAGGGCCAGGCCGACGGCCAGCCAGGTCTCGTCGGGCTTCAGACGCTTGAGCCACACCACCAGCACCACGCTGACCACCAGGGCGATCAGGGTGAACAGCCAGCGCTGCCAGCCGCCCGCACCGGCCAGGAAGCTGAAGGCGGCGCCGGTGTTGTAGGCCAGGGTCCAGCTGAAGTAGTCGGGGATGACCACGATGCGCTCGTACATCTGCAGGTTGTTGTCGAACCAGTACTTGGTGATCTGATCGACCACGAAGATCACCACACTCAACCACACCCAGCCGAGCTTGCCGAAACGCGCGCTCATGATGGCATCTCCGTGGTGCGGGCTGGGGCGTTACGCATGATGGCGCACCTCGCCCTTGCCTTCGATGTTGTCCACGCAACGGCCACAGATATCCGGGTGGTTGGCATGGGTGCCGACGTCGGCACAGAAGTGCCAGCAGCGAGCGCACTTGGTCAGGCCGGATTTGACGATCTTCAGCTTCAGCCCGGCAACCTCGGTCTGCACCGCGTCAGCTGGCGCAGCGGCCAGCGGTGCCAGGCTGGCGCCGGAGGTGATCAGCACGAAGCGCAACTCGTCGCCCAGACGGGTCAGGTCGGCCACCAGCGGCGCTTCACCGTAGAGGGTCACTTCGGCCTGCAGGTTGCCACCGATCAGCTTGGCGCTGCGCTGGTTCTCCAGTTCCTTGTTGACCGCGGTCTTGACCGCCATGACGCGATCCCAGAAGGCGCGATCCAGCTCGCAACCGGCCGGCAGCTCGCTCAGGCCTGCGTACCAGGTATTGAGCATCACCGACTCGTTGCGCTCGCCCGGCAGGTACTGCCAGATTTCGTCCGCAGTGAACGACAGGATCGGCGCGATCCAGCGCACCAGCGCTTCGGCGATATGGAACATGGCGGTCTGGCAGGAACGACGCGCCACGCTGTCAGCTGCGGTGGTGTACTGACGGTCCTTGATGATGTCGAGGTAGAAGCCGCCCAGCTCCTGCACGCAGAAGTTGTGCACCTTCTGGTACACGTTCCAGAAGCGATAGCTGGTGTAGGCCTCTTCGATCTCGCGCTGCAGCAGCAGAGCACGATCCACCGCCCAGCGATCCAGGGCCAGCATGTCTTCGGGGGCCAGCAGGTGCTGAGCCGGATCGAAGCCGCTGAGGTTGGAGAGCAGGAAGCGCGCCGTGTTGCGGATACGCCGATAGGCATCGGCGCTGCGCTGCAGGATCTGGTCGGAGACGGCCATCTCGCCCGAGTAATCGGTGGAGGCGACCCACAGGCGCAGGATGTCGGCGCCCAGGCTGTCGATCACCTTTTGCGGGGCGACCACGTTGCCCAGCGATTTGGACTGCTTGCGGCCCTGCTCGTCGACGGTGAAGCCGTGTGTCAGCAGTTCCTTGTAGGGCGCGTGGCCGTCGATGGCACACCCGGTCAGCAGCGAGGAATGGAACCAGCCGCGGTGCTGGTCGGAGCCTTCCAGGTAGAGGTCGGCGGCCGGGCCATTCGGGTGCGCCAGCTCGGCATGGGAGCCGCGCAGCACGTGCCAGTGGGTGGTACCCGAATCGAACCAGACGTCCAGGGTGTCGCGGCTCTTGTCGTACTGGCCGGCTTCGTCACCCAGCAGCTCGGCGGTGTCGAGCTTGAACCAGGCTTCGATGCCTTCCTGCTCGACGCGCTGCGCCACCTGCTCCATCAGCTCGGCGGTACGCGGGTGCAGCTCGCCGCTTTCCTTGTGTGTGAAGAACGGGATCGGTACGCCCCAGTTGCGCTGACGCGAGATGCACCAGTCGGGGCGGCCAGCGATCATGCTGTGCAGACGCGCCTGGCCCCAGGCCGGTACGAACTGGGTTTCTTCGATGGCAGCCAGGGAGCGCTCACGCAGAGTGGAACCCTCGTTCGGCTGCTTGTCCATGCCGATGAACCACTGTGCCGTGGCACGGTAGATCAGTGGCGTCTTGTGGCGCCAGCAGTGCATGTAGCTGTGGTTGATCGCTTCGTGCTTGAGCAGCGCGCCGACTTCTTCGAGCTTGGCGACGATGGCCGGGTTGGCCTTCCAGATGAACTGGCCACCGAAGAACGGCAGCGAGTCAACGTAGACGCCGTTGCTCTGTACCGGGTTGAGGATGTCGTCGTTGCTCATGCCGTAGCGCTTGCAACTGTAGAAGTCGTCCTCACCGTAGGCTGGCGCGGAATGCACGATACCGGTACCGGCACCCAGTTCGACGTAGTCGGCCAGGTACAGCGGCGACAGACGATCGTAGAACGGGTGACGGAAGTTGATCAGTTCCAGCTTGGCGCCCGCCGCGATGGCGACGACTTCGCCCTGCAGGCCGTAACGCTGCAGGCTGCTCTCGACCATTTCTTCGGCCAGCAGCAGCAGGCGATCACCGACGTCCACCAGGGCGTAGTTGAATTCCGGGTGCACGTTCAGTGCCTGGTTGGCCGGGATGGTCCAGGGCGTGGTGGTCCAGATGACGATGGCGGTCGGCTTGCTCAGGCTGGCCAGGCCGAATGCGGCAGCCAGCTTGTCGGCGTCTTCCACCGGGAAGGCGACGTCGATGGCATCGGACTTCTTGTCTTGATACTCGACTTCGGCCTCGGCCAGTGCCGAACCGCAATCGAAGCAGAAGTTGACCGGTTTCAGGCCCTTGAACACGAAGCCCTTCTTGACGATTTCCGCCAGGGCACGGATTTCACCGGCCTCGTTGGCGAAGTTCATGGTCAGGTACGGGTTGTTCCACTCGCCCAGCACGCCGAGACGGATGAAGTTGCCCTTCTGCTCTTCGACCTGCTCGCCAGCGTAGGTACGGCAACGCTCGCGGGTCAGATCCGCAGGCTGATTCTTGCCAAAGGTGGTTTCGACCTTGTGCTCGATCGGCAGGCCATGGCAATCCCAACCCGGAACGTAAGGTGCATCGAAGCCCGCGATGGTCTTGGAGCGGGTGATGATGTCCTTGAGGATCTTGTTCAGCGCGTGACCGATATGAATGCTGCCGTTCGCATAGGGCGGGCCGTCGTGCAGGACGAACTTCGGCCGGTCGGCGCCAATCTCACGCAGCTTCCGATACAGACCAATCTCGTCCCAGCGTTGCAGGATCTGCGGCTCGCGCTGCGGCAGGCCGGCCTTCATCGGGAACTGGGTATCAGGAAGATTCAACGTGGCTTTATAGTCGGTCATCTCGGCTCTTCACTTAAGCGGTTGGCCGTGCCAATGGGCGCGGGCGGCGGCAATATCGGCAGCAATTGCCGTCTTCAGTGCCTCGAGTGAGGCGAAACGCTGCTCATCGCGCAGCTTGTGGTGGAATGCCACCGTCAAACGCCGGCCATACAGGTCGCCGGCAAAATCCAGCAGGTGCACCTCGAGGTGGGCGCTCCCGTCACCGGCCACGCTGGGGCGCACGCCGATATTGGCGACGCCTGGCCATGGCCGGCCATCTATCTCGGCGCTGACCAGGTAAACCCCGGTCAGCGGTACGCGCTTGCGCTTGAGCTGCACGTTGGCGGTCGGCGCGTTCAACTGGCGACCGAGCTTCTGCCCGTGCAGGACCCGCCCAACGATCCGGAACGGCCGCCCGAGCATGCCTTCGGCGACCTTGAAATCACCGCTGGCCAGGGCCTCGCGCACACGCGTGCTGCTGACCCGCTGGCCATCGACTTCCACGGTCTTGGCCGCCTCGACGGTGAAGCCTTCGCGTTGCGCGGCTTCGGCCAGAAAGGCGAAATCGCCGGCGCGGTCGCAACCGAAGCGAAAGTCGTCCCCGACCTCCAGATGCAGAACGCCCAGGCCATCGAGCAATACGCGCTGCACGAACTCCGCCGCGCTCAACTCACGCAGACGTGGGTTGAAGGCCAGGCACAGCACGCGGTCGACACCTTCGGCAGCCAGCAGGGCGAGCTTGTCACGCAGCCGGCTCAACCGGGCAGGAGCACCGCTGGGGTCGAAGTATTCACGCGGTTGCGGCTCGAACAGCACCACGCAGCTCGGTACGCCAAGCTCCGCCGAACGCTCACGCAAACGCGCCAGAATCGCCTGGTGGCCACGATGAACGCCGTCGAAATTACCGATGGTGGCGACACAGCCCCGATGCTGGGGCCGCAGATTATGAAGGCCTCGAACCAGCTGCATAACGCGCTTCTTGCTCACAAAGTGGCCAATTATACGCACAGCGGCTGGCGCCGGGTAGGCTGATCCGGCGCTCTATTAGCGTTAGCCCGCTCAGCCGACCGAACGTCGGGCGAAGTCGCGCAAGCGGAAACCGAGAATGCCCAGCACCGCGAAATAGCTCAGCGCCCCGGCCGCGACCAATGCCCCCAGGCGCAGCAGGCGCTGCAGCATGTTGCCGTCGCTCCAGGCGGGCATCAGCCACAGCATGCCGACCAGAACCACGACCATCACCAGCATCGCCGCCAGCAGCTTGCTGGCGAACATGCCCCAACCGGGTTGCGGCTGATAGAAACCGCGCGCGCGCAACTTCCAGAACAACAGCCCGGCATTCAGGCAGGCCGCCAGGCCAATGGCCAGGGCCAGGCCAGCATGGGCCAGGGGAATGACGAAGACGAACAGCACGTTCATCACCTGCGTCATCAGCAGCGTGAACATGGCGATGCGCACGGGGGTACGGATGTCCTGACGGGCGTAGAACGCCGGGGCCAGCACCTTGACCAGCAGCATGCCGAGCAGGCCCACCGAGTAGGCGAGCAAGGCGCGCTGGGTCATGTCGGCGTCGGCAGCGGTGAACTTGCCGTACTGAAACAGTGCCACCACCAATGGCTCGGACAGCAGCGCCAGGGCCAGCGCACAGGGCAGCGCCAGCAGAACGCAAAGGCGCAGGCCCCAGTCGAGCAGTTTCGAGTAGGCGGCGGGGTCCTCGGCGGCATGGGTCTTCGCCAGCGACGGCAACAGGATGGTGCCCAGCGCCACGCCCAGCACACCGGCCGGCAGTTCCATCAGGCGGTCGGCGTAATACATCCACGACACCGAACCGGCCACCAGGAAGGAGGCGAACACGGTGTTGATGATCAGGGAGATCTGCGCCACCGACACGCCGAGAATCGCCGGGCCCATCTGCCGCAACACACGCCACACGCCGCTATCGCGAAGGTTGAGACGCGGCAGCACCAGCAGGCCGATCTTGCGCAGGTGCGGCAACTGATAAAGCAGCTGCAGCAGGCCACCCACCAGCACGGCCCAGCCCATGGCCATGATCGGCGGGTCGAAGTACGGCGTCAGGAACAGGGCGAAGACAATCATGCTGACGTTGAGCAGCGTCGGCACGAAAGCCGGTACCGCGAAGCGGTTCCAGGTGTTGAGCAGCGCGCCGACGAAGGACGACAGGGAAATCAGGAATATATAAGGAAAGGTCACCCGCAGCAGGTCACTGGTCAGCTCGAAGCGCTCGGGGTTGTCGCTGAAGCCCGGCGCCGATGCCCAGACAATCCATGGCGCGGCCAGCACGCCGAGCAGCGTGACCAGGGCCAGGACCAGAGTCAGTTGACCGGCAACGTACGCGACGAAGGTACGCGTGGCCTCCTCGCCCTTCTGGGTCTTGTACTCCGCCAGGATCGGCACGAAGGCCTGGGAAAAGGCTCCTTCGGCGAAAATGCGCCGCAACAGGTTGGGCAGTTTGAACGCCACCACGAAAGCATCCGAGGCGATGCCCGCCCCGAAGATCCGCGCCATGATGGTGTCCCGCACGAAACCGAGAATGCGCGACAGCATGGTGATGGAACTGACCGCGGCCAGCGACTTGAGAAGATTCATTCGGCAGGGATGCTCTATCGACGATTACAGGGCCCACTACGCGCAACGCCCGTCGCACGCCAGCAACAGACCGCGACACCGCACGAAGGTGCGGCGCCACAAGTGCGGGCCGGGAGTGTAGAATCGCCGGCCCGATAAAGCATCCTTTCTTGCAACGGCTCTACGACGACTGACCAAGGATCGACCTTGACAAGTGCTTCGCTCGCCTGCATGATTCGCGGCCTTATTTGTCTGTAACCCCTTAGTTTTCGAGGAGCTTGACGGTGGCCAATACACCTTCTGCCAAAAAACGCGCAAAACAGGCTGAGAAGCGTCGTAGCCATAACGCCAGCCTGCGCTCCATGGTTCGTACCTACATCAAGAACGTAGTCAAGGCTATCGACGCCAAAGACCACGAAAAAGCACAAGCTGCTTACGTTCTGGCTGTGCCTGTTATCGACCGTATGGCCGACAAAGGCATCATCCACAAGAACAAGGCCGCTCGTCACAAGAGCCGCCTGAACGGTCACGTAAAAGCACTCAGCCAAGCTGCTGCTTAAGCGTCCCGTTTCGTGAAAAACCGACCTCAGGGTCGGTTTTTTATTGCCTGAAGAAAAGTACGATCAACGACCCCCGGACCATTTCAAGCCCGCGAGAACCCTGCCGATACCCTCAACATCGTCCGCTGCATGGTGCGCGGATAACGGAAAGGATGTCTGCTATGTGGTCGAGAGGATTGGATATAGGAAAGCGCGCCGGCCTGGCATTCGCATTGCTGGCAGCCCTGCTGCTAGGGCTCGGGCTTTTCGCGCTGTCGCAGATGAATCGCATGGACAGCGCCTCGGACCAGATCCGCGACAACTGGTTACCGTCACTGATCACCGCCGAAGGCCTGGCCACCAACATAGGCCGCATCCGTGCCCTGACGCTACGCAGCGTACTACTGACCGACGAAGCCGAACGGCAGAGCACCCTCGGCACCATCGACGGCCTGGTGAAGGCGGTTCCGGGACAGTTCGACGCCTACGCCAAACTGGTCAGCTCGCCCCAGGAGCAGGCACTGCTCGATCAGCTTCATAAAGCCTACGACGAATACTCCAACCTGCAGCAGCAGGTAGTCGGCGCGGCGCGCGCCGGGCGCATCGACGAAGCCACGCGCCTGGCCAATGGCCCGCTGTCCACCTATGCCGACGGGCTGGCGGCAGCGATCAAGAGCATTTCCAGCTTCAACAATGACGGCGCCATACAATCCACGGACGCCAGCCAGGCCGCCTTCGATGACGCACAACAGATGGTCATCGCCACCCTGGTCGCCAGCCTGGCACTGACCGTACTGCTGGCCGTGGTGCTGACCCGCAGCATCGTCGTGCCACTGGGCGAATCGCTGCGCGTCGCCGAAGTCATCGCGGCTGGCGACCTGACGCAAAGCATCCAGGTGAAGGGCACGGATGAGCCGGCTCGCCTGATGACCGCCCTGCAGGTCATGCAGAAGAACCTGCACGCCGCCATCCAGAGCATTTCCGACTCCTCGAACCAGCTGGCGTCCGCCTCAGAAGAACTGCATGCGGTCACCGAAGACTCCACGCGCGGCCTGCATCAGCAGAATACCGAAATCGAACAGGCCGCCACCGCGGTCAACGAGATGACTGCCGCCGTGGAAGAAGTGGCGCGCAACGCGGTAAGCACCTCGGAAGCCTCCCAGGCATCGAACAGCACAGCCCTGAGGGGCCGCGAGCAGGTACGTGAAACCGTCGAGTCGATCAGCCAGCTGACCCGGGACGTAACCGCCACATCCAGTGAAGTGGAACAGCTCGCCGAGCGGATTCGCGAAATCAGCAAGGTGCTCGACGTGATTCGCTCCATCGCCGAGCAAACCAACCTGCTCGCCCTCAACGCAGCCATCGAAGCGGCACGAGCCGGCGATGCCGGGCGCGGATTCGCCGTGGTCGCCGACGAGGTTCGCGCCCTGGCGCACCGCACTCAGCAGTCGACCCAGGAAATCGAGGGCATGATCGGCGGCATTCAGGTGGGTACCGAGAAAACCGTCGCCGCCATGCAGAACAGTAATGACCGGGCACGCTCGACACTGGAAGTGGCGAAAGGCGCAGGCAGCGCGCTGGAGCAGATCACCGAAGCCATCGCCATGATCAACGAACGCAACCTGGTGATCGCCAGCGCCTCGGAGGAGCAGGCTCAGGTCGCCCGGGAAGTCGATCGCAACCTGGTGAACATTCGCGACCTGTCGCTGCAGACATCCGCCGGCGCCAACCAGACCAGTGCGGCCAGCCAGGAACTCTCGCGCCTGGCCGTCGACCTCAACACACTGGTGGCGCGCTTCCGGATCTGAATGTCAGCAAGGGAAAGGGTCGGCAAGCGCCCGCCCCCACGCCCGGAAGCGCGCGACGCAGGTCGCAAGGAGGATTACTGCGCTTTCGGCCAGGGCAGAATCGGGATGGCGGTCACCGCATTCTGCGGGCTACCTTCGATGATTCTGTCGCTGTAGACCAGATACACCAGCGTGTTGCGTTTCTGGTCGAAGAAGCGCACCACCTGCATGGTCTTGAACACCAGCGAGGTACGCTCGCGGAAGACCTCCTCGCCATCCTTGAGCTCACCGGCGAAGCTGATCGGGCCGACCTGCCGACAGGCAATCGATGCCTCGGCGCGGTCTTCCGCCAGGCCGAGACCACCCTTCACGCCACCGGTCTTGGCGCGCGACAGGTAACAGGTCACGCCCGCCACCTTCGGGTCGTCGAAGGCCTCGACCACGATCTTGTCGTTAGGCCCCACCCACTTGAAGACGGTAGACACCTGCCCGATCTCTTCGGCAGACACCCACAGCGGCAACAGACACAACAACCCCAGCCATCCTGCCTTCATACGTCACCTCTCATGGATACCGACAAAACACTCGCAACCTGTAGCGGCGTCTAAACCAGAATCAGGTTGTCGCGATGCACCAGTTCGGTCTCATCGACATAGCCGAGCAGACGCTCGATGTCATCCGAAGGACGGCCAATGATCTTCTGCGCCTCGAGCGCGCTGTAGTTGGCCAGACCGCGGGCGATCTCACGACCGTCCGGCGCCACGCAAACCACCATCTCACCGCGCCGGAAACTGCCCTGCACCGCCTTCACGCCCACCGGCAGCAGGCTCTTGCGGTCGGACACCAGCGCCTTCACCGCACCGGCATCCAGCACCAGCGTACCGCGCGTCTGCAGATGCCCCGCCAGCCACTGCTTGCGCGCCGCCAGCATGCCGCGCTCCGGCACCAGCAGGGTACCGAGCAACTCGCCGGCCTTGAGCCGCGCCAGCACCTGCTCGATGGCACCACCGACAATCACGGTATGCGCCCCGGAACGCGCCGCCAGCCGTGCAGCCCGCAACTTGGTCTGCATGCCACCACGGCCCAGTGCACCACCGACACCACCGGCGACGGCATCCAGCGCCGGATCGTCGGCACGCGCCTCGTGGATCAGCTGGGCATCGGGGTTGTTGCGCGGATCAGCGTCGAACATGCCGTCGCGGTCGGTGAGGATCACCAGCAGGTCGGCCTCTACCAGGTTGGCCACCAGCGCAGCCAGGGTGTCGTTGTCACCGAAACGAATGCCGTCGGTCACCACGGTATCGTTCTCGTTGATCACCGGGACCACGTCGAGATCGATCAGCGTGCGCAAGGTACTGCGCGCATTGAGGTAACGCTTGCGATCGGACAGGTCGTCGTGGGTCAGCAGAATCTGCGCCGTGCGCCGACCGTGCTCGCCGAAACTCGACTCCCAGGCCTGCACCAGGCCCATCTGACCGATGGCGGCAGCCGCCTGCAGCTCGTGAATGGCACTCGGTCGCGCAGTCCAGCCAAGGCGGCTCATGCCCGCCGCCACAGCGCCGGACGACACCAGCACCAGCTCGACGCCCTGCGCCCGCAGCGCCACCATCTGCTCGACCCACACCGCCATGGCGCCGCGATCCAGGCCCTTGCCATCGGCCGTCAGCAAGGCACTGCCAATCTTCACCACCCAGCGCTGCGCACCGCTTACCTTGTCACGCATGTTCACCAACCCCAGCCAGAAGCTCATTTCGCAAGCCATCACCGACGGCAACGGCCAAAACTTACGAAAACGCCGCTAAAAAGCGGCGTCTGTCGTCCAATCAGTCCCGGACGTAAATGATTTCCGGGCCATCGTCTTCATCTTCCTCGTCCCAGAAGCTGTCATCCTCTTCAGCCTCAGCGACAGGCCGCACACCGGAGCGGCGCAGCGCGCGCTTGTCATCCAGCGCCTGCAACTGAGCGCGCGCCTCATCTTCGATACGGGTATCGAGCTCGGCCAGCTCGGCTGCATATTCTGGATTCTCCTGGATGCGCTCAGCGCGCGCCTCGAGGAAGTCCATGATGTCATAACACAGCTGCTCGGTGCCCTGCCGCGCCAGGGCGGATACCACATACACAGGTCCAGTCCACTCGATCCGCGCAACGATCTCGGCGATCCGCGCCTCCTGCTCCTCATCGAGGATCTGGTCGGCCTTGTTCAGCACCAGCCAGCGTTCACGCTCAGCCAGCGACGGACTGAACTTGGTCAGCTCGGCGACGATGACGGCAGCCGCTTCGGCCGGATCGGTCAGGTCCAGTGGAGCCATGTCGACAAGATGCAGCAGCAAGCGAGTACGCGACAAATGCTTGAGGAAGCGAATCCCCAGGCCCGCACCGTCGGAAGCACCTTCGATCAGACCCGGAATGTCGGCGACCACGAAGCTCTTGTAACGATCGACACTCACCACCCCCAGATTCGGCACCAGCGTGGTGAAGGGGTAATCGGCGACCTTCGGCTTGGCCGCCGAAACCGAACGGATAAAGGTGCTCTTGCCAGCATTGGGCAGGCCAAGCAGACCGACGTCCGCCAGCACCTTCAACTCCAGCTTGAGGTCACGCGCATCACCCGGCTTGCCTGGCGTGGTCTGCCGCGGCGCACGGTTGGTACTGGATTTGAAGCGGGTATTGCCCAGACCATGCCAGCCACCCTGAGCGACCAGCAGGCGCTGTCCGGCCTTGGTCAGGTCACCAATCACTTCCTGGGTACCAGCGTCGATCACCGTGGTGCCAATCGGCACTGGCAGAATGAGATCTTCACCTTTGGCACCGGTGCAATCGGTGCTGCCACCCTTCTCACCATTGGGCGCCTGGAAGCGACGGGTGTAGCGGTAGTCCACCAAGGTATTGAGGTTGGCCATCGCCTCGATAAAGATCGAGCCGCCATCACCACCATCACCACCGTTGGGGCCACCGTTCTCGATGAACTTCTCACGACGGAAGCTCATCATGCCGTTACCACCATCACCAGCCTTTACAGAAATCGATACTTCATCGACGAATTTCATGGATACGCCTCCCGCTTAAAACGCGGGTCACTGAAACAAGAAACACCGGGTGCTTGCAAAATTGCCCTGAAACCGCCCGCGTCAACCCAGGACAGTTTGGCAAGAACCCACGCAATACGTGCCTCGCAGCCACTTTGCAGATAGCAAGCAGAGCCAAGCCACGCCATAGGATACAGAAACAAAAAAGCCCCGTCGCAGGACGGGGCTTTTCCAGCAACGTCGCGGTTAAGCTGCGACGACGCTCACGTAACGACGACCGAAGGCGCCTTTTACTTCAAACTTGATCACGCCTTCGATTTTCGCGAAGAGGGTGTGATCCTTACCCATGCCAACGCCGTAACCAGCGTGGAATTGGGTGCCGCGCTGACGCACGATGATGTTGCCAGGAATGATTTTCTGGCCGCCATACATCTTCACGCCAAGGCGTTTGGCTTCTGAGTCGCGACCGTTGCGGGTACTACCGCCAGCTTTTTTGTGTGCCATGAGTTCAATACTCCTATAAAGGGTTCAGGCGAAACGAATCAGGCCTGAATACCGGTGATTTTGATCTCAGTGAACCACTGACGGTGGCCCTGACGCTTCATGTGGTGCTTACGACGGCGGAACTTGATGATGGTGACTTTATCGTGACGACCTTGCGAAACGACTTCAGCCGACACCTTGGCGCCTTCGATGACCGGACCACCGATGGTCACGTCGTCACCGTTGCCGATCAGCAACACGCGGTCGAAAGTAACGGCTTCGCCAGTGGCGATTTCCAGTTTCTCGACCTTGAGGTATTCGCCTTCGGTGACTTTGTATTGCTTGCCACCAGTAACAATTACTGCGTACATGGTAAATCTCCGTTAATCCTGCTCACCCAGCGCTTTATAGGAATAAGTGTCGGCTGGCATGGCTGCTTGGGGCCGGAAGGACACCCTTGCAATTGCGTAAGGCAGGGAAATACCCAGGGGGAAGTTCAGGGTGCGCGATTGTACGCAAGCCCCCGGAGCTGCGCAAGCACCATGAGCGCTCGCCACGACCGCTCTGCCACGGCACGCCGGGTCGCAGCCTTTTAAGCGCGCCCTTCGGCTTGCACTGAAACGTCAAGAGCCCCTAACATGCCGCGCAACCTAGAAGGAGCACGTGTCGCTGATGCAACCCCAGGCTTTTTACAGTGTGGTAGCGGATGACTTTACCGCCGTGGACGGCATTATCCGTCAACAGCTGGTTTCCCGCGTCCCGCTGGTCGAGAAGATCGGCGACTACATCATTTCCGCCGGTGGCAAACGCCTGCGCCCGCTGCTCGTGCTGCTCAGCGGCAAGGCACTGGGCATGAGCGACGACCGTCTGCGCCTGCTGGCCGCCACCATCGAGTTCCTGCACACCGCCACCCTGCTGCATGACGATGTGGTCGACATGTCGGACATGCGCCGCGGCCGCAGCACCGCCAACGCACAGTGGGGCAATGCGCCAAGCGTGCTGGTCGGCGACTTCCTCTATTCGCGCTCGTTCGAAATGATGGTCGAACTGGGCTCGATGCCGGTCATGAAGATCCTTGCCAAGGCCACTCGCGTGATCGCCGAAGGCGAAGTGCTGCAGCTGACCAAGATCCGCGACGCCAGCACCACCGAAGAAACCTACATGGAAGTCATCCGCGGCAAGACGGCCATGCTGTTCGAGGCCTCGACCCAGAGCGCCGCAGCGCTGGCCGAAGCCACGCCAGAGCAGAACGAAGCACTGCGCACGTTCGGTGATCACCTGGGCGTGGCCTTCCAATTGGTCGACGACCTGCTCGACTACAAAGGCGATGCAGCCACCCTGGGCAAGAACGTCGGTGACGACCTGGCCGAAGGCAAGCCCACCCTGCCACTCATCTACACCATGCGCGAAGGCCAGCCGGAGCAGGCGGCACTGGTACGCAAGGCGATTCAGAAGGGTGGCCTGGAAGACCTGGAAAGCATCCGCAATGCCGTGGAAGCGGCCGGTGCCCTGGATTACACCGCCAACCTGGCCCGCGACTACGCCGAACGCGCCATCGCCTGCCTGGAAGTGCTGCCGCCAAGCCCGTATCGCGACGCGCTGGTGGAACTGAGCCACTTCGCCGTAGCCCGCACGCACTGACCGCGAGAACAGCGTACCGAGGCCCGTCCATGTGACGGGCTTTTTTGTGGCACACGCTGCGGGTTGCCCGCTCCCCGCTCATCGGCAGGGACTGGAAATCAGCGCTGACGGCTGGATCGACGAAAGGCTGCGATTAACGCTTGCTATTATCGTAATAAGAATTATTCTCATATCTACCATTGACTCAGGGAGATGATGAGCATGACTTACTTGATAGACGCCTGGCTGGATCGCCCTCACCCCTATCTGCGCATCCTGCACCGGGAAACGGGCGAAGTCTGCGCCGTTCTCGAAGAAGAAGCGCTGGATGAACTGCGTAAACAGGGTGATCTGGATCTGCACGAGCTGAATTCCAGCGAGCCACTGGTGCTCAAGGAACTGGTCCGCAGTTTGTTCCTGTACTGCTACGCCCGGGCCTTGCGCCCGTGAAGTTGGCGTATGCGAAGGCTCGCGAGCCAGCTGTAGGGTGGGCAGCGCTGCACCGCCCACCACCACTGGACCGCAATGCTGGATGAATAGCGCGACCGCAGGCGCACCATCCACCCTGTGCCGCGATTACAGAATGTCGAGCAGCTCGACATCGAATACCAGCACGCTGTGTGGTGGGATGCTGCCAACGCCCTGGGCGCCATAGGCCAGCTCGCTCGGCACGTAGAGGCGCCATTTGCTGCCGGTACCCATCAGTTGCAGGGCCTCAGTCCAACCGGCGATCACGCCACCGACCGGGAATTCGGCCGGCTGGCCGCGCTCGTAGGAGCTGTCGAATACGCTGCCGTCGATCAGGGTGCCGTGATAGTGAGTGCGCACGCTGTCATCACGCGATGGCTTGGCGCCCTCGCCTGCGGTCAGTACTTCGTACTGCAGACCGGATTCCAGCACGGTGATGCCCTGGCGCTTGGCGTTCTCGGCCAGGAAAGCCAGGCCGGCACCAGCAGCAGCGTCGGCCTTGGCCTTGGCTTCGGCCTGCATGACATCACGGATTACCTTGAAGCTGGCCGACAGCTCGGCTTCGCTGACACGGCTTTCCTGACCAGCGAATGCATCGGCCAGCCCCGCCAGAACGGCTTCGAGGCTGACGCCCGGCGGCGGATTGTCACGCAGTTGGCCACCGAGTTGGCGGCCGATGCCGTAGCTGACGCGTGCTTCGTCAGTGGAAAGATTGAGTTCGGGCATGTCGCCGCTCCGCAAGCTGGAAAAAAGGCTGACTAGCCTATGGGCTGTTGGCGCTTCAACGCAAGCCGCGTTGCAGCGAGAAATCTCGCAAGGTCGGGCGGCGAGGCGAGGCGAAGAACGCAGGGAGTGGTATTCCCTTTTCAAGTCATCCAGCGACGCATGGCGAAATTTCCCGCGCAACCCACAGTGCCGCGCCGGCGCGGTCCTGCTGAAACGTCAACAGACCCGATGACGGCTCACCAGCGGCTGCGCAGGCTGACAGGCACACGCAGCGCGTCACGGGTTCCGCCTGGCAGGCCACACATCTCGTCGTACGCCGAGACATGCACCAGAAACAGCGGCACCTCGGGCAGCTCCTGCAGCAGGTCCCTGGCGTGTTCCACGGAGCGCAAGCGCAGGTTGCGGCCGGCGTCATCGAGGAGATGACAGCGCCGCTGGCTAGCGACGATCTGCAACAGGTAGATCCCCCCTTCCAGAGAAATCAGTTCGAGTTCGCTTACCGCACCATCGCGAGCCGCGCGCAGCAATTCGGGCAGAGTCATGGCATATCCTCGAGAGCTGGAACCGTCACTATACGTTCGCCGCCACGCAGATAACAAAACGCCCGGCCTTGCAGTGCAAAGCCGGGCGTTCCTGGCTGCATCGGCGTACCGATCAGTGCTTGGTCAGCTTGTCCAGGTAGCCCATGGCGAAGGCTGAAACGACGAACGTCATGTGGATGATCACGTACCACATGAGGTGATCGGCTTCGTGATTACGTGCGTCCATGAATACCCGCAGCAGGTGAATCGAGGAAATGGCCACGATGGAGGCCGCGACCTTCATCTTCAGCGAGCTGGAGTCCATCTTGCCCAGCCAGCTGAGCTTTTCCTTGCCTTCATCAATATCCAGTTGCGAAACGAAGTTCTCGTAGCCGGACATCATCACCATCACCAGCAGACCACCGACCAAGGCCATGTCGACCAGCGACAGCAGCACCAGAATCAGATCCGCTTCGGCAATGGCGAAAACGTTGGGCAGGACATGAAAGACTTCCTGGAAGAACTTCAGTGCCAGCGCCAGCAGGCCAAGCGACAGACCTAGATAGATGGGGGCCAGCAGCCAGCGCGATGCGTACATCGCGTTTTCGATAAAGCGTTCCATGGACTCTCACAAATGATTGAAACAGCGGGCGAGTATACCCAGCAGCGAGGCGCAGGCAAGCCAAGGCCGGCAGCCTGAAAGGGGCCTATATAACGCAATCGATAGCAGCAATGCACATTGTGGATAAGAACTGCGACGCATAGCCGCAGTGCACCGCTCAGCCCCTCGAAAAAACATCCGAGAGGCTCCTCGCTCAGCTGTCAGGCAACAACGGATGGGCAGCAGTCGAGTGGCGATTGTCACCGTTGATGCGCCGCAACTCGGCCTGGGCATGCAGGCGCCAGATCGGCGGTTCACTGCAGGCACCATACCCCTGAACGGCCAGGCTCTCGGCGATTTCATCGAGCAGCTCTTCAACCACCAAAGGCCCGTGGAATGGGCCTTGTGCCTTGACGGCGGAGGGTTGCCTGGCGGACATGCCGGCGATGCAGATCAATGTCCAAAGACCTCGATCACCCGCCAGCGGCAGTACCGCGCACTCGATGCGCGTGGTCACGCCCAGGTATTCACGAGTCAGGCAGAGGCTACGCGACACGGCGGCAATCCTCGCGGAAACAGACTTGCAGCCTACACCTGTAACCTCTATTGGCAAAGGCAGGCTTATTCACAGAACCTGTGGATAACTCTGTGCATGACAGGTGCGCAAGCGCGGCCATCCAGCATGCTGAATAGCCGCGGGCGAGACGTTCATGAATTGATCAGCTCGCCCGCGCCTACCTCACTCGACCAACGGTTTTTTCACCCGCGGCTTCTTGGGCGCCTTCTCTGGCAGCGCAGCGGTCAGCGCTTCCTTGGCCTGCTCGGGTTTGTCTTCCTCACCCATGCCGATCTCGGCGATCTCGCGCAGGCGCTCGACCACTCGCGCATTGACGCTGCCTTTCGGGAAGACGCCCTTGTCGTCCGGGGTACCGGCGTCTTCGCCGACCAGCAGGCTCAGCGCCTCGTCGACATGGCGCACCGAATAGACATGGAATTGACCGGCACGCACGGCCTGCAGCACACGCTCGTCGAGCATCAGGGTGGAGACGTTCGAATGCGGGATGATCGCCCCTTGCTCGCCCGTCAGCCCGCGTGCCTCGCACAGGCGGAAGAAGCCTTCGATCTTCTCGTTGACCCCACCGACGGCCTGCACTTCACCGAACTGGTTGATCGAACCGGTAATCGCGAAACACTGCTTGAGCGGCGTGCGCGACAGGGCCGAGATCAGCGTGCAGACTTCGCCGAGCGAGGCGCTGTCGCCGTCCACGTACCCGTAGGACTGTTCCAGCGCGATACTGGCGGAGATCTCCAGCGGGAATTCCTGAGCGTAACGGCTGCCGAGAAAGCCGGTGAGGATCATCACCCCCTTGGAGTGGATCGGCTGACCGAGATTGACCTCACGCTCGATGTCGACGATGCCCGAGCCGCCTGGATAGACGGTCGCGGAAATTCGCGCCGGTACGCCGAACGCCGAGTCACCGACCTCGAGCACGGTCAGGCCGTTGCATTTGCCGATGGCCGCACCGGCGGTGTCGATGAGGATGATACCGGCCAGCATGTCGTCGATGATCCGCGCGGAGACCCGCCCGGTGCGCGTGGCCTTGGCCTTTAGCGCACGCTCGATATGGTCGGCGTCGGTAACCGTTTCACCGGCCAGGTTGCGGATGAAGTCCGCCTCGCTGACCAGCTGGAACAGATCGCCGATGCGCGCCGACAGCCGCCCCTGGTGCTCCGCCAGGCGGGCGCTGTAGGTCGCCAGCCGCGCGACTGCCGCAGCGCTCAGCGGTGCCATGCCTTCTTCGTTGGTACGGGTTTTCATCAACTGGGCGAACTGCTCCAGGCTGTCGTCGGCAAGCGGAATGTCCTCGTCGAAATCGACCAGCACCCGGAACATCTCCTGAAAGTCAGGATCGGCGTCCTGCAGCGCGTAATAGAGCTGGCGCGAGCCGATGATCACCACTTTGAGCTGCAGCGGGATGGTTTCCGGGTTGAGAGTGACCGTGGCGATACGGCCCAGATCGGCCAGCGGCGACTCCATCTTCAGCTTGCGTGACTGCAGAGCCCGCTTCAGGGCCTCCCAGACGAATGGCTCGCTGAGGAACTTCTCCGCCTCGAGAATCAGGAAGCCGCCGTTGGCACGGTGCAAGGCACCCGGGCGCAACTGGCGATAGCTCGTGTAGAGCGCGCCCTGGTCGGTGTTGTACTCGATACGGCCGAACAGGTTGTCGTAGGTCGGATGCGGCTCGAACACCACCGGCGCGCCGCCGTCGGCATGGTGACCGACGATCAGGCTGGGGGCGTACAGTTCTTCGAGCAGCTTACGGGTCTGGGCGTCGGCCTTTTCCACCTCGATGAGCAGGTCGACCACGCTTTTCAGCAGGTCCACCTGCATCGCCTGCAGGTAGGCGCAAACGCCCGCGTTCTCGGCGTATTTCTCCGAGAGCGGCGCCAGCAGCGGCTGCAGGGCGACGGTGATGGTTTCCTCGTTGAGCTGACGCAGCTGGTTGCTCGACTCGCGCTTCCACTGCGGCAGGCTGGCCAGCTCCTCGTTGAGGCGCTCTTCCAGCGTGGCGATATCAGCATGGAACCGTTCGCGCTCCGCTTCCGGCAACTGGGCGAATTCGGTCTCGTCCACGGACTTGCCTTCGAGCATCGGCGTGAAGGCGATGTTGGTGCTGTCACGGTACAGGGCGATGCCGCGCTCCAGAGACAGCTTTTCGATGACGTCCAGCGCCTGGTCGTAGCGTTTGTTGAAGGCGCGGTCGATGGCGCTCTTCTTCTGCTGGAACGACGGGTGCTCGAAAACCGCCGGAAAGGTCGCCAGCAGGTTGTCGATCAGTGCGTTGATATCGGCGATGAACTCGCCAGCGGTGCCGGCAGCCAGTTCCACGGCGCGGGGCTCGCGGGGCTCGTCGAAGTGATTGACGTAGACGCGGTCCGGCGGGGTTTCCAGGCGCTTGCCTTCGGCGCGCAGGTAACGTTTGACGAAAGAGAACCGCCCGGTGCCCGGCTCCCCCATGACGAATACGTTATAACCGGGGCGCGGCATGGCCACGCCGAACTGCAGCGCCTGGACGGCACGTTCCTGGCCAAGCACGCCACGGAAAGGCTCCAGGTCATCGGTGGTGGTGAAGGCGAACTGCTGAGGCGAGAAGGGACGAGTGAGTGCATCGGGCGCCAGGCGCAGGCCGGCTGCAACGGGATCGGGCATCGGAGATCCTTAATTACCGCAGAGAAGTGTCTGCATTCTCGCGCCGCCCGCTTCCCCCTGGCAAGGCACCGATGCCAACCGGTATCGACCTGCCCCGCAGAAAGCAAAACGCCCGCAGCAGGTGCGGGCGTCTGGTGTCACCGCAAGGCTTACAGGTAGAAGGATTTCAGCGGCGGGAAGCCGTTGAATTCCACCGCGCTGTAGCTGGTGGTGTAGGCGCCGGTGGAGAACCAGTACAGGCGATCACCACTGGCCAGGTTCAGCGGCAGGCCGTACTTGTAGTGCTCGTACATGATATCGGCGCTGTCGCAGGTCGGCCCGGCGATGACCACTTCTTCCATCTCGCCCTTCTTCTCGGTCCAGACCGGGAATTTGATGGCTTCGTCCATGGTTTCGATCAGGCCGCTGAACTTGCCCACATCGGTGTACACCCAGCGCTCCACGGCGGTACGCGACTTGCGTGCGACCAGTACCACTTCGCTGACCAGGATGCCGGCGTTGGCGATCAACGAACGGCCTGGCTCGAGGATGATTTCCGGCAGCTCGTCGCCGAAATCGTCCTTGAGGAAGCGGATGATTTCTTCGGCGTAGGTTTCCAGGCTGTTGGTACGGGTGATGTAGTTGGCCGGGAAGCCGCCACCCATGTTGATCATCTGCAGCACGATGCCGTCTTCTTCCTTCAGACGCTCGAAGATCACCTTGACCTTGGCGATGGCGGCATCCCACACGTCGATGTCGCGCTGCTGCGAGCCCACGTGGAAGGAAATGCCGTAAGGCACCAGGCCCAGTTGCTTGGCGAGGATCAGCAGGTCCATGGCCATGTCGGTCTGGCAGCCGAACTTGCGCGACAGCGGCCAATCGGCAGAAGTCGAGCCTTCGGTGAGGATACGTACGTAGATCTTCGAGCCCGGTGCGGCCTTGGCGATGTTGCGCAGGTCGGCTTCCGAGTCGGTGGCGAACAGGCGCACGCCCTTCTCGTAGAAATAGCGAACGTCGCGGGCTTTCTTGATGGTGTTGCCGTAGCTCATGCGGTCCGGGCTGACGCCAGCCGACAGCACCTTGTCCAGCTCGTAGATCGAGGCGATGTCGAAGTTCGAGCCCTTGTCGCGCAGCAGCTCGATGATCTCGATCGCCGGGTTGGCCTTGACGGCGTAGTAGACCTTGGCGAATTCGAAACCGGCGCGCAGGTCATCGTAGGCCTGGCTGATGATCGCGGTGTCGATCACCACGAACGGGGTTTCATGCTGGTCAGCGAAGTTCTTCATGCGGTTGAAGGTTTCGCGTGGGTAGTAATCTTCGACCTTGATCGACATGCGGGGCTCCAAATGGCTAAACCATGAACACTATGATTCGGGCAGTTGAACCGGGCACAGGTTCAACCGGGTGTCGGGGGCGGCCATCGACAATCGGCCGGAAAGCCTGCTGCCAGGCCTGGAACGTCTGATCAGTTTCCCCACTTTGGTTCGCCTACTTCCCAAGGCATGTCGCCGAGAATTGTCGTGCCTGGAATCAGGCGCCACAACCTCTCGTCGTCAGTACTTGAGCCGGATGGATCGTTGCCAGCATGGACGTTCGGCCGCGGACTTTAAGACCATGCCCCGCTCAGATCAATCAAAAATTGCCCTCGAGGGCACTCTCGCTTGCCGAGCGTTTTGGATTCCACACGAAACGCGGCGAAATGCTGCACAGCCGCGGCCCCACGGGAAAACCCGGTGCCCGGCGTCGAGCCTGGCACAGGGAGCTTTCATGACGATGACAGGGGGCTTTCGGTTGACCCGGGCGGGTCAGCCAGGCGGCGGTGGCGCAACTGTCAGTCAGTTGCGCCTGCCGTAGAGAGGGCTTAGCGGAAGCGCTCGACTTCGCGGTGCAGATCGGCGGCCAGGGTCTCCAGTTCCTTGGAGGTATGGGCCAGGTTGGCAATCACTTCGCGCTGCTCGCCGTTGGCCTGGGCGATGCTTTGCAGGTTGCTGCTGAGCACCGTCGCGGTGCTGCTCTGCTCGCTGGTCGCGGTGGTGATGGCGGCGAACTGATCACCAGCGGCGCTGGTCTGCTCGGCAATGTGGGTCAACGCCGCGGCGACCTTGGCATTGAGCTGCAAACCGTTCTGCATCAACTGACGGCCCTGCTCCATGCTGCTGATGGCGCTGCTGGTTTCGCCCTGGATGCTACCGATCATGCTGGAGATTTCGGTGGTCGCTTCACGGGTACGCCCTGCCAGGCTGCGCACTTCGTCGGCGACCACGGCGAAACCACGGCCCTGCTCACCGGCGCGGGCGGCCTCGATGGCCGCGTTGAGCGCCAGCAGGTTGGTCTGGTCGGCGATCGAGGTGATCACGCTGAGGATGCCGCCGATCTCCTGGGAGCGCTGGCCAAGGCTGTCGATGACCTTGGCGGCGCTGTTCAGCGACGAGGAGATCTGCTCCAGTGCATTGGAGGCCTCTTCCATGGAGGTACGGCCGATGCGGGTCTGGCTGGCGTTATCGCTGGCCATGCGTTCGGTGCTGCGCATGTTGTCGGCGATGTTCAGCGAGGTGGCGCTGAACTCTTCCACCGCACCGGCCATGCTGCTGATCTCACCGGACTGCTGCTCGATCCCCTCGTAGGCACCGCGTGACAGACCGGACAGTGCTTCGGCGCGCTGGTTTACGTTACCGGCAGCGGCGCGGACGCGCTCGACCATGGTCGATAGCGCAGCACCCATCTGATTGAAATTGCGCGACAGTTCGCCGATCTCGTCGTTACTGGTGACTTCCAGGCGTACGCTCAGGTCACCGGCGCCCAGCGCCTGAGCCTGACGCACCAGGTCGCCGAGTGGGCGCAGCTTGCGGCGCAGCAGCCAGATCACCGCGAGCACGGCAAGCACCAGCGTCACCAGGCTGCCGATCGCCAGCTGGCTGCCGACGCGCCAGGTCACCGCCTGGATTTCCTCTTCCGGCATGCTCGCCACGACCGTCCACGGACCGCCAGGGAACGGCACGGCGACGCTATAGAACTGCTGCTCGCCATCGCTCCAGAAACCACCTTTGCCCGGTTTGCCCAGCACGCTGGCCATGTTGGCGGTCAGTTGCTCGGGGCGCTGCGCGGCATAAGGAGGCACCAGCCACTTGCTCTGATCGTCGAGCAACGCAAGAGAGCCAGTGCTGCCAATGCGGAAACGCTGCAGGTTGGCGAACTGGGCGTTCTGCGCATCGGTGTAATCGAAGCCGACGAACAGCACGGCGATCACTCGACCCGCGCTGTCACGCACCGGGGTGTACTGGGTCATGTAGAAGCGCTCGAACAGCAGCGCCCGGCCAACGTAGTTGTTGCCGGCCAGCAGTCGTGCGTAGGCAGGATGATTGCGATCGAGCACGGTGCCGATGGCACGGCCGCCGTCCTGCTTGGTCAGCGAGGTGGTCACGCGGACGAAATCATCGCCGTCACGCACGAAGATGGTCGCCACACCAGCAGTGAGCTGGCGGAACTCGTCGACTTCGGCGAATTCGTTGTTCAACCGCGTGGAGCCCAGATACAGGGCAGGAGCCTGCAATGAACCCACTGCAACGCGCTCGTCCGGGCTGACGGTCAAGCCGCTGCTGAAACGCCGCTCGAACAACCCGGCCAACCGCTGCGTGCTCTCGCGCAGGCTGTCGTGAAAGGTGCTCAGTTGGTCAGCCAGCAGACGCGCTTCGCTGCCCAGGTGCTCTTCACGGGTCACGAGGTTGGCGCTGCTCAGCGAGCGCAGGGCGAACAGCGTGCTGACGCTGATCAGCAGCACCAGCATGGCGGCAAGGGCCGTCGCCAGTTGCCAGGCGATACGGGAACGGGGTTGGTTCATGAAAATCTCCGAGCTCCATCGTCCCTGTATGGAGTAATTGAATAAATTGTGATCAGCCTGTAAGTCGGCGAGCGCGGAGAATACTTGAGAGTTTTAGTGCGTCAATGGCCATCATGACGCTATCACCACATTTTTTGCGTGGAGTAATAAAAACGTCTCGTCGATGAACGTTTTAGCGGCTTCTTAGAGCCTGTTCAAAGTCTCGCGAGCTAGAGCAATGCAAGGCGAAAACAGGTGAGGACGCGGAGTTTACGAGCTGTAAATGAGCAGTCCGAGCCTGTTTTTAACGCCGCAGTACCGACGCGCAGCAGACTTTGAACAGGTTCTTAGCGGCGCAGCTCGACCTCGGGAAACTGCATGGCCGCCACTTCGGCAAGCAGAAATTCGGCTAACCGCCCGAAACGCTCCTGCCCACGGCGGGCCTTGGGCCACACCAGATAATAGCTTTCGCCGCTGGACACGGCGGTCGACCAGGGTAGCGCCAGGTGGCCCAGCAGCACATCCTCGGCGACCATGGCCAGATCGCCGATCGACACGCCGTAACCACGCGCGGCGGCGACGATGCCCAGCTCCAGGGTGTCGAACACCTGGCCGCCCTTGAGCGACACCTGGTCGGTCAGGCCCATGGCCTGCAGCCAGCGGCGCCAGTCACGCCGATCGGGAGTCGGATGCACCAGCTCGGCCTGCTGCAGGCGGCTGACGTCCCACGGCTGCTCGCCGAGCACAGCAGGCGCGCACACAGGGATCAGCCATTCCTCGAACAGCCGCACGCTATGCCATTCGTTGCTGAAGGTGCCTGCGCTGAGTAACACGGCGCAGTCAAAAGGCTCATGGAGAAAATCCACACGATCGAGATCCATCCATGCGCTGGTGAGCTGCACCTCAAGGCCTGAATGCCGGGCGCGAAACAGCGACAGGCGCGCCAGCAGCCAGCGCATGGTCAGGGTCGAAGGCGCCTTCAGACGCAAGGTGCCGTCCTCCACGAGCAGGGTCGCGCATGCTCGCTCCAGGGACTCGAAACCTTCGTGCACGCCCGGCAGCAGCAGACTCGCCGGCTCCGTCAGGTGCACCGCCCGGCCGCGGCGCTCGAACAGCCGACAGGCGAAGTAATCCTCCAGGCTGCGAATGTGCCGGCTCACCGCGCTCTGGGTGATCGCCAGCTCATCAGCGGCACGGGTGAAAGAGCAATGCCGCGCGGCGGCCTCGAAGGCGCGCAGGGCATAGAGCGGTGGCAGGCGCCGCGTCACTGCATTGAACCATGAGTTTTAATCATGCCTTGCATCGCTATTTTCCTTTTGTGGGCACTGGCTACAAACCGGAGAATAGCCGTCATTGCTCATCTCCCGACAGTCTGGGGATGCTCACCCTACCGAAGTTTTACTCATCATGAAAAATCCCCTTGGTCACGAGCTGCGTGCGCTGCTGCGCCTGGCAGGCCCGCTGATTTCCGCGCAACTGGCCCATGCGCTGATGATCTTCACCGACACATTGATGATGGCCATGCTCGGCCCTGGGCAGTTGGCCGGCGGCGCGCTGGGCGCGACCTGCTACTTCATTTTCTCGATCTTCTGCACGGGGGTGATCGCCGCCGTGGGCAGCATGATCGCCATTCGCCACGGCGCTGGCGACCCGGAGGGCGTCACTCGCCTGCTGCGCAACGGCCTGTGGCTGGCCCTGCTGCTGGGCGTCATCAGCGCGCTGTGTCTCAATGGCCTTGGCCCGCTGCTGCCGCACCTGGGTCAGGATCCCGACGCCGCCAGTCAGGCCATGAATTTCCTGCGCCCGCTGTCGCTGGGCCTGCCCGCTTACCTGTGCTTTATGGCCCTGCGCGGCTTCACCAGCGCCATCGGCCGTCCCGGCCCGGTGATGACCATCAGCATCGTCGGCACCCTTGCCAACTTTGCCGTCAACTATGCGTTGATCAAAGGCTGGCTGGGCGTAGACCTGGGCCTGAGCGGTATCGGTCTGACCACCGCGCTGGTCAGCAGCGCCATGGCGCTGGCCCTGGGGCTGTACATCCTGATGTCGCCGAACTACCAGCGTTACAAGCTGCGCGGCGGCCTGGGTCGCCCGCAGCGCGCCGAAATCCGCGCCCTACTGCGCCTCGGCCTGCCGATTGGCGGCACCTATGCCGCGGAGCAAGGCCTGTTCACCTTTGCCACCCTGTGCATGGGCGCCCTGGGCAGCGTGCAGTTGGCGGCGCACCAGATCGCCATGCAGTCGGTCGCCCTGGCCTTTATCGTGCCCCATGGTCTTTCTTATGCGGTGACCTTTCGGGTCGGCATGCATTACGGCGCCGACCGCCTGCACATGTCGCGCCTGGCCGGCTACCTGGGCATGGGTATGGGCGCCGCGTTAATGCTGCTGTTCGCCCTGGCGTTCTGGCTACTGCCAGAGTGGATCATCGGCCTGTTCCTCGACCGCCACGATCCGGCGTTCGCCGATATCGTCACCCTGGCGGTGAGCCTGCTGGCGATCGCCGCCTGGTTCGAGCTGTTCGACGGCCTGCAAAGCATCGCCATGGGCGCGATACGCGGCCTTAACGACGGCCGTCTGACCCTGGTGATTGGTCTGACCGGCTACTGGTGCATTGGCGCACCGCTGGCCTGGCTGCTGGCCTTCCCGGCCGGCTGGGGCGCCCACGGCGTGTGGTGGGGCTTGGCTGCGGGCCTGGCGGTGACGGCGAGCGGCCTGGTGCTGGGCTTTCGCTGGAAGACTGCGCGCCTGCAACGGCCGAAAACCATGCAGGCCTACCAGTCATAAGCGGCTGCCTGCGAATCCGGATTGCAGCAGCTAGGGTCGACCGCTGAGCAGCGACTGGTGCTCGCCCGCCGACAGAAAGCGCGCCAGCTCGGCCAACGGCATCGCCTTGCTGACCAGATAACCTTGCACCTGATCGCAGCCGAACTCGCGCAGCAGCTGCAACTGCTCGACATTCTCCACGCCTTCGGCCACCACCTGCAGATCCAGGTTATGGGCCAGATTGATCATCGCCTGCACCAGTTGCTGGCTCTGCGGACGCAACTCCATGCCCGTGACGAAACTGCGGTCGATCTTCAACAGGGCGATGGGCAGATTGCTGAGGTGCTCGAATGACGAGAAGCCCGTGCCGAAGTCATCGAGAGAAAAGCGCACCCCCAGGTGGCCGAGGCGCCGCATGGTCTGCAGCACGTATTCGCTACGGCGCATCACGGCGGTTTCGGTGAGCTCGAACTCCAGCCAGCTGCTGTCGATACCGCAGCTTTCGATCAAGCGCTCCAGGGTCGGCAGCAACTGGCTGTCCTGGAACTGGCGGAACGACAGGTTGACCGCCATGTGCAGCGCCGGGTGGCCGCGCCCGGCCAACCACTGCATGTCACGCAGCGCGCGATCGATCACCCAGTAACCGAGCGGCACGATCAGCCCGCATTCCTCGGCCAGCGGCACGAACGAGCCGGGCATCAGCAGGCCATGTTCCTCGTGTTTCCAGCGCACCAATGCTTCCAGCCCGACGATTTCGCCACTGTGCAGGCACAGCCGCGGCTGATAGTGCAGCTGCAACTCTTCACGGCGCAGCGCCCGGCGCATTTCCCGCTGCAGATCGGCCTGACTGCGCAGGTTGCGATCCAGGTGTTCGTCATACAGGTGATAGGTGCAACCCTGGCGACTCTTGGCCTGCTGCATGGCGACATGGGCATGCCACATCAGCGTATCGGCATTGCTTGCCGGCTTGGCCTCGGCCACGCCAAGGCTGCACCCGAGCAGCAGGCTCTCGCCGTCGATCCAGTAAGGTTCGCCGAGGGCATCGGCGATACGCCGAACCCAGGACCGGGCGCGCCGAAGATCGCCACGGGTGTCGAGCAGCAGGGCGAATTCGTCACCGCCCAGCCGTGCCAGCTGGTCACCACGCCCCAGGTGCTGCTTGAGACGCGCCACCACCTGCTGGATGAGTTGATCGCCAGCCTGGTGCCCGAGAGCATCGTTGGCCTGGTGGAAGTTGTCGAGGTCCAGATGCACCAGAGCCAGGCCACGCTGGCTGTGATCGCCAAGGCGAGCGGCCAGCAGGGTCTGAAAGCCCTGGCGGTTGGCGATGCCGGTCAGCGCGTCCTGCTCGGTAAGGCGCTGCAGCGTGGCCTGCAAACGCCCCTGTTCGCGGACATAGCGCAGGCAGCGGCGCACCACGTCATCGCTCAACTGGTCGCGCACCAGCCAGTCACAGGCTTGCGCCGGCGCCTGCTCGGGTTCGTTATCCAGCAACAGGATGATCGGTGCGCGGCATTGTTCAGGGCTGGGCAGATGAGCCGGCGTGGTCAGCAGAACCCCATCGGGGCTATCGCCCAGCAACGCTTCGGCGGCTGGCCAGCTGGAGGCGCAGGTCAAGGGCGCCGGACCGCCAAGGGCCTCCAGGCGTTCGTGCAGCAACTCGCTCCACTGCGGCGTTTCAGCCAGCAGTATCAGGCGCAATGGCTCGACGAATGCGCTCAAGAAAACTCCCCGATACAAGAAAGTGCGGGCTGAAAAATGCCCCTGAGTGCGCCATATCCGACGTCAAATCAAGCACTTCCGTGTTAAACGCGGGACATCCTGCGACAAACGCGCCACGCCTACAAGCCCACAGGCGAAACTCCCCGCCAACCCCGTCACATAACGGCAAGGCATTGGCCATGGTCAGAGCACGGCTGTTGGTGGAGGCTAACTTCCTTCATCAAAGCAACGAATGACAGTCGACTTTCAGCTAAAATGCGTGGCCATTTCCCTTCGCGATAAACACGATGTCCCGACTCAATCCCCGGCAACAGGAAGCCGTGAACTACGTCGGCGGCCCTCTTTTGGTGCTCGCCGGCGCAGGCTCCGGCAAGACCAGCGTGATCACCCGCAAGATCGCCCATCTGGTACAGAACTGCGGAATTCGCGCCCAGCACATCGTCGCCATGACCTTCACCAACAAGGCCGCTCGCGAGATGAAGGAGCGTGTCGGCACCCTGCTCAAAGGCCCCGAGGCCCGCGGCCTGACCGTGTCGACCTTTCACAACCTGGGCATGAACATCATCCGCAAGGAATACGCGCGCCTGGGCTACAAGCCCGGCTTCTCGATCTTCGACGACGGCGACATCAAGGCGCTGCTGACGGACATCATGCAGAAGGAGTACGCCGGCGACGACGGTGCCGATGAGGTCAAGAACTACATCGACAGCTGGAAGAACGACCTGATCCTGCCTGACGAGGCCCTGGCCAATGCTCGCGGCCCCAAGGAGCAGACGGCCGCCATCGTCTACCTGCACTACCAACGCACGCTCAAGGCGTACAACGCGGTGGATTTCAACGACCTGATCCTGCTGCCGGTGAAGCTGTTCCAGGAACACACCGACATTCTGGAGAAGTGGCAGAACCGCATCCGCTACCTGCTCGTCGACGAGTACCAGGACACCAACTCCAGCCAGTACCTGCTGGTGAAGCTGCTGGTGGGCATGCGCAACCAGATCACCGTGGTGGGCGACGACGACCAGTCGATCTACGCCTGGCGCGGTGCGCGACCGGAGAACCTCAACCTGCTCAAGGAAGACTACCCGTCGCTCAAGGTGGTGATGCTCGAGCAGAACTACCGCTCCACCAGCCGCATCCTCAAATGCGCCAACGTGCTGATCGCCAACAACCCTCATGCGTTCGAAAAGCAGTTGTGGAGCGAGATGGGCATGGGCGACGAGATCCGCGTGATCCGCACCCGCAACGAAGACGCCGAGTGCGAGCGCGTGGCGCTGGAGATTCTCACCGAGCACTTGCGCACCCAGCGCCCCTACAGTGATTTCGCCATCCTCTATCGGGGCAACTACCAGGCCAAGCTGATGGAGCTGAAGCTGCAGCACCACCAGATCCCCTATCGCCTGTCTGGTGGCACCAGCTTCTTCGCCCGTCAGGAAGTGAAGGACCTGATGAGCTACTTCCGCCTGCTGGTCAACCCGGACGACGACAATGCCTTTCTGCGGGTGATCAACGTGCCACGCCGGGAGATCGGCTCCACGACCCTGGAAAAGCTCGGCAACTACGCCAACGAACGCAAGATCAGCATGTACGCCGCCAGCGACGAAATCGGCCTTGGCGAGCACCTGGACAGCCGCTACACCGAGCGCCTGGCACGCTTCAAACGCTGGATGGACGGCGTGCGCGAACAATGCGTGGTCAACGAGCCGATCGCCGCCATCCGCAGCATGGTGATGGACATCGACTACGAGAACTGGCTGCGCCAGAACGCCTCCAGCGACAAGGTCGCGGACGCGCGCATGGGCAACGTCTGGTTTCTGGTCGATGCCCTGAAGAACACCCTCGACAAGGACGAAGAGGGCGACATGACCATCGAGGACGCCATCGGCAAGCTGGTACTGCGCGACATGCTCGAACGGCAGCAGGAAGAAGAGGATGGCGCCGACGGTGTGCAGATGATGACCATGCACGCCTCCAAGGGGCTGGAATTCCCTTCGGTGTACATCATCGGTTTCGAGGAGGAAATTCTTCCCCACCGTTCCAGCATCGAAGCCGACACCATCGAAGAAGAACGGCGCCTGGCCTATGTGGGCATCACCCGCGCCAAGCGCAACCTGGCACTGACCTTCGCCGCCAAGCGCAAGCAGTACGGCGAGATCATCGACTGTTCGCCGAGCCGTTTTCTCAACGAACTGCCGCCCGAGGACCTTACCTGGGAAGGCATGGAAGAGGCGCCGGTGGAGGTCAAAGCCGCTCGCGGCAACGACGCCCTGGCCAGCATGCGCGCCATGCTCAAGCGCTGATACGAGCAATCGGTGGCCCCGGCCGAGCGCTACGACAGCCGGGGAAATGCTCCGGATGTCGCGCCGCGCAACCCAGGTCAGGTTTTCGCCGCGCCCAATACCTTCACGGGCACCTGCGTAACATTTCGTAGTCAGAATGAGAGGCCGGTAGTTGCCGCCGGCCATTCGTTATCGCCAAGCTACCTTTGCAAGAGGCCCGGAACCATGCGCACGCTCACTCTCGACCTCGATACCCTGACCCCGTTGATCAATGGTCGCGAAACCCTGGAGCACTGGCTCGACCTGGAGGCCGGTACGGTTCTGAGCCTGTCGCCGGACGATCAGGGCAGCGACGAACATCAGCAGGTCCAGCTGAACCCCGAGCGCTACGCCGCGGTGCCCAACCTCGACGTAGTCCAGCGCGTGGCCATGCGTGAGTCCTTTCTGTTCACCCTCAACGATCTCAACGCACACCCGCTGCTCAGCGCCGCACTGACCGGGCGCAAGCCGCTGCGCTCATTCGATTACGAAATCGACTACTTCCCCGTGCTACGCCAGCAATGGCAAGACTACGAACAGAAGCAACTGCGCGAATACGCCCTCAACTGGCTGTTCGAACTGGGCCTGGAACCGGCGCCGGACAAACTGCCACTGGACACCCGTGGCATTCCCAAGGACATCCTGCGGCGGCTGACCAAAAGCGCCTGAGCCGGACAGCCTGCCAGGGTCTGTTGACGTTTCACGCACGGCCGCGCCGGAGCCCTACGGGTTGCGCGGGAAATCTCGCCATGCGTCGTTGGAGGACTTGAAAAGGGAATGCCATTCCCTGCGTCCTCCGCCTAGCTTGGCGAGAGTTCTCGCGGCAACGCGGCGCGCGCTGAAACGTCAACAGACCCTAACGTTGCGGTTGATACACCGGCTGCACCGCCGGCCGGCGCAAGCCCATGGCCAGCAACGCGCCGAACACGGCAATCAGGGCACTGAAGAAAAGGGCCCGGTTCAACCCCTGCACCGGATCCTCGGTGGCATTGGCAACCGACACCAGAATGGCCAGGCCAAGCGCCCCACCGATCTGCTGCACGGTAGATGTCATGCCGGACGCCACGCCCTGCTGGCCGGTGGGGATGCCCTGCCCCGCGCACACCCACATCGCCGTCCAGGTCATGCCCTGACCCAGGCTCAGCAGCGTGATGGCCGGCAACAACTGCAGATAGCCGTCGACGCGAGCCAGGCCGAACGTCTGCCAGGCAATGCCCAGAGCGCCGGCCAGCAGCCCCAGGAGCAGCGTCACGCGCGGGCCGAAGCGGGCCAGCATCGGTTCGGCCAGAGCAATACCCAGCGTGCACACCAGGGTCGCCGGTAGAAACGCCAGACCGGTTTGCAGCACACTGAAGCCGTACACCTGCCCGTAGTAGATGGCCAGGAAGTAGTACTGAACCCCAAAACTGCTCATGAACACCGCAGTGATCAGCATCGCCAGCCACAGGCTGCGGCGACGTAACAGTTGCAGATGCATCAGGGGATCTGCGGCCCTGCGTTCGATCCACACGAACAACCCCAGCAACAGCACAGCCAGCCCGAAGGCACCGACAACTTCAGGCGTCGCCCAGCCCCACTCCGGCCCCTGGATGAATGCCAGCACCAGCAGGCTGCCCCCGGCGGTGACGCAAAACGCCCCAGGCAGATCGAAGCTGCGACCCTTGTCGAGCGGTGCGTCTTCGCCGATCCAGCGCCCCGCCGCCCAGGCGCAGCCGCCTGCCAGCGGCACATTGACGAGAAATACCGCCTCCCAGCCGAAGCCCTGGGTCAACACACCGCCCAGTAACGCCCCCAATGCCAGGCCGGCAGCCGATGCCGCACTCCAGATCGCCAACGCTCGATTACGCGCGGCCCCTTCGGCGAAGTTGCCATTGATCAGTGCCAGCGTGGCGGGGAACAGCATCGCCGCGCCAACCCCTTGCAGCGCCCGGGCCAGTACCAGCAGCCATGGCGAATCCGTGCAACCACCGGCCAGAGACGCCACGGCGAACAGGGTCTGGCCGATGCGATACATGCGGCGGCGACCAAGCAGGTCGGCGCAACGCCCACCGAGCAGCAGGCAACCACCGAAAGCCACGCTGTAGGCGCTGATCACCCACTGCAGTTGCTGCGCGGAGAACCTCAGCTCGTCGCCGATGCTCGGCAGGGCGACGAAAAGGATGGTCGCATCCAGGGCGATGATCAGTTGGGCGCAGGCGAGTAGCGCCAGCATCAGGCGGGGACGGGAAGACGGCATGCACAGAACTCTGCTAATGGACGGCTCTGCAGTTTCATTCATGCGTCACAGATGATAAATACGCTACAAATCCTTTCAATGATGATAAAAATCATGGATCTGAACGCCGTGCAATTGCTGCTCAAGGTGGCCGAGCTGCGCAGTTTCACCCTTGCCGCGCATGCCACGGGCCTGACTCAGTCCGGTCTGTCACGCGCCATCGCTCGCCTGGAGCGGGAACTGGGCACACGCCTGCTCAACCGCAATACTCGCAGCGTGAGCCTGACGCCCGACGGCACCCTGTTGCGCGACCAGTGCGCGCCCCTGCTCGCGGGCCTGGAGGATGCCGAACGGGAGTTGCTCGACCGCCGCTGCGAGCCTAGCGGCGTGTTGCGCCTGACCGCGCCTTCGGCCTTTGGGCGCATCGTGTTGCTGCCGCTGCTGGGCGAATTGAGCCAGCGTTATCCACAGTTGCACATCGAAAGCACCCTGAGCGACCGGGTGGTGGATATCGTCGAGGACGGCTTCGACCTTGCCGTGCGCACCGGGCGTATCGACGATCAGCGCATGATCGCCCGCCCACTCAGGGCCACGCGCTGGACTTGCGTGGCCACGCCCGCTTACCTCGCTCGTCGCGGCGTACCGCAGCACCTCGACGACCTGGCCAGTCACGATTGCCTGGCAGTACGTAATCCACGGGACGGAAAGCTGGTCGCCTGGCAGTTCATCGATACCGGTCGACCACGAGATGTGGAGGCCAGCGGCCGGCTGATCTTCGATAACGGTGACGCCCTGCTCGAAGCCGCTCGCCTTGGCCTGGGGGTCGCCCAGCTGATGGACTTCGCGGTGGCCGATGACCTTGCCGCCGGGCGCCTGATCGAAGTGCTGCAGCCCTTCGCTGGGCGCCAGCGGGAAATCGCCATCGTCTACCCACCATCACGACAACGCTCGCCACGGATCACCGCATTCACGCAGATCCTGTTCGAGCGCTGGGGCCGTGCCTAAGGTCTGTCGAGGTTTCTCGCTGCAACGCGGCTTGCGCTGCTAACGTCAACAAACCCTGGCCGCGATATTGGCTGCACAGGTACTGCCTGCGGGTCAGCCGTCGGACGCCAAGTGGCGAGCGGTGCGGTTTCGCTACAAATGATCGGCAATTTGAGGGAAAATCCGCCGCTTTGCTCTTGAGCCCAGAGGATCGATCGTGGAGTCGTTGAAACAGAAGATATGCAGTGAAGGTACCGTCCTGTCCGAGCAGGTGCTCAAGGTCGACGCCTTTCTCAATCACCAGATCGACCCACAGCTGATGCAGCAGATCGGCCACGAGTTCGCCGAACGCTTCAAAGGTCAGGGCATCACCAAGATCGTCACCATCGAGGCCTCCGGTATCGCCCCGGCGGTGATGGCTGGCCTGGAGCTGGGCGTGCCGGTGATTTTCGCGCGCAAGTACCAGTCGCTGACGCTCACCGACAACCTCTACATCTCCAAGGTGTTCTCGTTCACCAAGCAGACCGAGAGCACCCTGGCGATTTCCTCCAAGCACCTGAATGCCAATGACCACGTATTGCTGGTCGATGACTTCCTGGCCAACGGCCACGCCGCCAAGGCGCTGATCGATCTGGTCGGCCAGGCTGGCGCCAGCATCGCCGGTATCGGCGTGGTCATCGAGAAGTCGTTCCAGAGCGGCCGTGCAACGCTGGACGCCGAGGGCTATCGCATCGAGTCCCTGGCACGCATCCAGTCCCTGGCCGGCGGCAAGGTCACGTTCCTCGAATAGTCGTCGCCTTCAGCCCGCTCAACAGCAGCCTTTGGTACAGCTCCTCGCGCAAGCCGTCGGGCTGCTCCAGCGACATGCGCTGCAGGTGCGCGGGAAAGTCTTCGGCGGGCGGTGGATCGAGCGCCGCCTTGCCCAGTTCCAGCACTTCGCTCAGTCGGAACTTGCCCTTCAACCAGGTCAAGGCGCGCAACAAGTCCTGCTCCTCCGGGCTGAAATCGCTGCCCAGTGGATACTCCGCGAATGACGCCCCATGCCGATCGGCAATCGCCTGCAAACGCTCGGGGGTGTTGCTCGTGAAGCGCGGGTCGAGCTGAAAATCCTTCGGCAGTTTGCCGGCCTCGATGGCCTGTTCCATCAGCTGCGCCTGAAAGCGTGAATCACTGACGCTCAGCAAGGCCTCGATCACCTGCGCATCGGTCTTGCCGCGCAGATCGGCGATGCCGTATTCGGTGATCACCACGTCGCGCAGATGCCGCGGGATGGTCACGTGACCATATTCCCAGACGATGTTGGATGTCACCTCGCCTGCGGATTCGCGCCAGCTGCGCAGCAGCAGAATCGAGCGCGCATCCGGCAATGCGTGCCCCTGGGCGACGAAGTTGTACTGCCCGCCCACGCCGCTGAGCACGCGGCCATCTTCCAGCTGATCGGCCACCGCCGCGCCAAGCAGGGTGACGGTGAACACGCTGTTGATGAAGCGCGCCTCGACGCGCTGCAGGCGCTTGAGCGCCTCCTCGCCGTACAACTCGTTGATGAAGCCGATGCCGGTCATGCCGAAGCGACTGCGCTGCCCGGCATCCATATCGGCGAGACGCTGATAGAACGATTGCGGGCCCAGGAAGAAGCCGCCATGCACCCACACGCCATGCTTGGCCGGCGTCAGGTAATCGCGCAGGGCCGCCTGACTCAGTGGGTCGGAAAGTTCGGTGGAGCATTGCTGATCGGTCGGCAGTAGCAGGTTCTCGCCCTGCAGCTTGAGGTTGGCATCCAGCAGCCCGCCCTCCTGCATCCAGTTCAGGGTCGCTTCATCCAGGCGCTCCGGCAGCCCGGCGTCGAGCATGGCCTGCACGCCGCGTGGCTGGCCATTGGCATCCAGCGCACCGGCGCTGGCCAGACGCTGTACCCGCACGTCGGGGTAAACGACGCGGCGGATCACACCGGCGTCGGTCAACGCCAGCAGGCCATTGACGAACATCTCGCTGCAACCGTACAGCCCCACGTCGAACGGTTGCTGATCGCCGAGCAGCGCAGTCAGCGGATGCGCCTGACCGTCGTGCAAGTCGGCCAGCACCGCACGGTAGCTGGGGTTATCGGCGTGGCGCGCCAGCAAGGCTGCGCTGACCGCATCGCCCATCGCGCCAATGCCGATCTGCAAGGTGCCGCCATCACGCACCAGAGCGCTGGCGTGCAGGCCGATGCAGTGGTCCTGCACCGTCACCGGCATGTTCGGCGTGGAGAACAGCGTGCTGGCTTCGTTTTCCTGTAGCTGAATATCGAAGGTTTCACGGGGCAACTCGGCATCGCCCGGCATGTAGGGCAGATGGCCGTGGACCTGAGCGAGGCAGAGGATGGTTTCGCCGCGCTCACGCCTTGCCTGTAGCAGGGGCAGCAGGTCCAGGGTGATATCCGGATTGCAGCTCAAACTGAAATGGCCGGGCCGACTGCTGTCCTCAGCGACCAGTTGCGCTACCACGTTGACGCCCTTGGCGTTGATGTCGCGGGCAGCGTGGCTGTAATTGCTGCTGGTGTAATCCTGCTGGGCCGAGTCGCTATCGAGCAGGCTGCCGGGCTGCAGAAAGAACTGCTCGACCCGCACATTGGCTGGCAACGTGTCGCCCTGCAAGTCGGCGAGAAAGTCCAGCTCCGGATAATCGCCATATACACGCTCGACGAAGGGGTCGAGAAAGCGCTGCTGCAAATCCTGGCCAGCACGGGGCCGCCCCAGGCACAGGGCTGTGTAGATGGTCAGCTGGCGTTCGGGACATTCGCGCAGACGCGCGTAAAGGGCATTGACCCAGCGATTGGGTTTGCCCAGCCCCAGTGGCAGGCCCAGACGAATAGGGCCGTCGATTTCGTCAAGAATGCGCTCGACGGCTTGCTCGATGGAACACTGTTGGGGCATGCAGCTCTCCAGGCAGAATGGTCTCGGCAGTGTGCGTTGGACTGCCCGATCTGGCCTTTTGCTGCAATTTTGTCATCACTCTGAAATGACAAAGCCGCCCGAAGGCGGCTCTGATACGGCGTGGACGGGCCCTAGAGCCCGGACATCTTCTCGATGGCGGCGCGCAGTTCGTCGTCTGAGCAGTCACCACAGGTGCCCCTCGGCGGCATCGCATTGATACCGGCAATCGCCTTCGCAAGGATGCCATCCATACCGCCCTGCTCGTCTGCCCGGTTTCTCCAGGCAGCGGTATCACCGATCTTCGGCGCACCGAGCAATCCCGGCGTGTGGCAGGCCGTGCAGTGCCTGGCCACGATGTCGTCGGCGCTACGTGCGGCACCGCCGGTGACAGCCGCTACAGCTTCGACGCCTTTGCACGCCTGCCCGGAAATGCACACTTGCCCTACTGGCTTGATTCGCTCGGCAATCGCTTCGTCTGTAGTAGCCTGGGCATTCACGGCCCATAGCGCCAAGGCGATTGCCGGCACTACGAGCATGCTTCTGATTGGGTTCACACGTACGCCCTCATGGGTGGCTAGTCACGCTCGCGGCCACGGTTTCGCAAGCCCGAGAATTATAACGACTGCCCTACGGGGCCGGAATGACCCAACTTGTCGCAGGGTTATTGAACCCATGACGCAGATCAACGGCAGCGTGAATTGCCACGCTGCCGCTCACGGTTTTAGAAGTTTGCCGGGGTGGTGGCACTGATCAACCGGGCGGGTTGATCGAAGGGATTGCGAAAACGATGGGGCTTGCTGCTCTCGAAGTAATAGCTGTCGCCGCTCTCGAGCACGAACACTTCATCACCGACGGTGAGCTCGAGACGACCTTCGACCAGCATGCCGGTCTCCTCGCCCTCATGGGCGTACATCTCCAGGCCGGTGTCGCTGTGCGGCGGATAGGTTTCGTCGAGAAAGGAAATGGCGCGGCTCGGATGCGCCTTGCCGATCAGCTTCATGGTGATCGCGCCACTGTGAATATCGGTCAACTCGCTTGCCCGATAGACCACCTGCACCTGATTGTCCTGCTCGGCCTCCAGGGAAAAGAACTCCACCAGCGACATCGGAATGCCGGCCAGCACCTTCTTCAGCGAACTGATCGAGGGGCTGACGCTGTTCTTCTCGATCATCGAGATGGTGCTGTTGGTGACCCCCGCCCGTTTGGCGAGTTCGCGCTGGGAAAGCCCTTTGAGCTTACGGATCGATTGCAGGCGTAGACCGACGTCCAATGCAGGATGCCCCCAGGGAAGACATGGAATTGGCCGTATCATGGCAACAGTGTTCAGTATTTACAACAGTCTGAACACCTTGAAACACCCGTGAGCCAAGGACTGTTGATGTTTCAACGTGAGGGATTGCCATGCCGGACGGAGACCCGCCAGGCGAGCGCCCTTAGCTTTCGCTGTAAATCAGCGGCACGCGTCGCACGTTGCAGAACAGTTGATAGGGAATGGTACCCGCCGCGATGGCGACATCGCTGGCCAGCACGCCGGAGCCCCAGAACTCGACACGGCTGCCCAGCCCGGCAGCGGGCAGATCGCTGAGGTCGACGGTCAGCATGTCCATCGACACCCGGCCGATGATCCGCGATGGCTGGCCATCGATGAGCACCGGTGTACCAGTCGGTGCGTGACGCGGGTAACCGTCGGCATAGCCCATGGCGACCACCCCCACGCGGGTGGCCCGCTCACTGGTGAAGCGCGCGCCGTAGCCGACCGGCTCGCCTGCGGGCAGGTCGCGGACGCTGATCACCCGCGACTCCAGAGTCATCACCGGCTTTAGCCGGGCCGCGACATCGTGAGCCTGCTCGAAAGGCGTGGCGCCATAGAGCATGATGCCGGGGCGCGACCAGTCGCTGGGAATGCTCGGCCAACCGAGCAGCGCTGGCGAGTTGCGCAGGCTGACCTCGGCGGCAAGCCCTTCGCGAGCCGCGAGGAACACCGCAAGCTGCTCGTCGCTGCGCACGTTGTCGAGCTCGTCGGCGCGGGAGAAGTGGCTCATCAGCACGATCTTCGCCACCTTGCCGCTGGCCAGCAGGCGCCGGTAGGCGGCCTGATAGTCGGCCGGATGAAAGCCGACGCGGTGCATACCGCTGTCGAGCTTCAGCCAGACGTTCAGCGGCCGCTCGAGCGACGCCTGCTCGATGGCTTCGAGTTGCCATTGTGCGTGTACCACGCACCACAGCTCGTGCCTGTCGATCAGCTCCAGCTCGGCCGCTTCGAAAAAGCCCTCGAGCAGCAGGATGGGCCCGCTGATCCCCGCCTCGCGCAGTTGCAACGCCTCTTCGATGCAGGCCACGGCGAAACCATCTGCACCCTGTAGCGCCTGCGCGCAGCGCACCGCGCCATGCCCGTAGGCATCGGCCTTGACCACCGCCAGCGCGCGCGCGCCGGACAGTTCACGGGCCAATTGATAGTTGTGACGCAGGGCTTGCAGATCGATCAGGGCACGGGCGGGACGCATGGTTATCTCGAATAACGGAAGAAGACATACTACTGAGGCGGGTGCGGACGTTCGATTGGGTGGGCTGAAGCCCACCCTACAGCCTGTGGGAGCGGCAACGGCTGCTAGCGCCTTATTGCAGTCGGAACATCTCGTTTGGATCGTGAGCCGGCCTTTAGGGTAAAGCAGCAATCACGGTCATCTCCACGAGCACGTCCGGCGAATACAGTTTGGCTTCGACGCAGGCGCGGGCCGGAGACTGGCCAGCCGGTACCCAGGCGTCCCAGACCTTGTTCAGGCCTTCGCGATCATCGATGTTCTTCAGGAAGATGGTGATCGACAGGATACGCGTCTTGTCGGTGCCGGCTTCGGCGAGGAACGCATCGATGCTGTCCAGGGTCGCCTTGGTCTGGGCCTCGATCCCTTCGCTGTGGTCTTCATCCAACTGGCCGGCCAGATAGACGGTGCCATTGTGAATGACGATTTCGCTCAGACGCGGCTCAGTTCGCAGGCGCTGTATGGACATGGGTGTTCGACTCCTTGGTTGTGCCATAACGGGAAATATCCAGGCCTTCGCTGCTGATCTGCGGGCGCTTTCTGGCGATGATATCGGCGAGCAAACGCCCAGAGCCACAGGCCATGGTCCAGCCTAGGGTACCGTGTCCGGTGTTCAGAAACAGGTTTCGATAGGGTGTTGCGCCAACGATCGGCGTGCCATCGGGGGTTGCCGGGCGCAGGCCCGTCCAGAAATCGGCCTGGCTCAGATCACCGCCCTGGGGATACAGGTCACCGACGATCATCTCCAGGGTTTCCCGGCGGCGCGGATCGAGGCTGAGATCGAAGCCGGCGATTTCGGCCATGCCGCCCACGCGGATGCGCTGGTCGAAACGGGTGATCGCCACCTTGTAGGTCTCGTCGAGGATGGTCGAAGTCGGCGCCATGGCCGGGTTGGTGATCGGCACGGTCAGCGAATAGCCCTTGAGCGGATACACCGGCGCGCGCACGCCCAGCGGCTTGAGCAATTGCGGGCTGTAGCTGCCCAACGCCAGCACGTAGCGGTCTGCGGTTTCCAGCTGGCCGTCGATCCACACGCCGTTGATGCGATCACCGGCGAAATCCAGGCGCTGGATGTTCTGCCCGAACCGGAACTGCACACCCAGCGTGGCGGCCATGTCGGCCAGCTTGCGGGTGAACATCTGGCAATCGCCAGTCTGGTCGTTGGGCAGGCGCAGGGCACCGGCGAGCTTGTCGGTGACGCCCGCCAGCGCCGGCTCGACCTTGGCGATGCCAGCCCGGTCGAGCAACTCGTAGGGCACGCCGGACTGCTGCAGCACGGCGATGTCCTTGGCAGCGTTGTCCAGCTGGGCCTGGGTGCGGAAGATCTGCGTGGTGCCCAGTTGGCGCCCTTCATAGGCAAGACCGGTTTCCGCACGCAGCTCGTCGAGGCAGTCGCGGCTGTACTCGGACAAGCGCACCATGCGTTCCTTGTTCACCGCATAGCGGCTGGCCGTGCAGTTGCGCAGCATCTGCGCCATCCACAGGTACTGGTCGATATCGCCGGTCATCTTGATCGCCAGTGGCGCATGCTTCTGCAGCAGCCACTTGATGGCTTTGAGCGGCACACCTGGCGCCGCCCAGGGCGAGGCATAGCCTGGCGAGACCTGGCCAGCGTTGGCGAAGCTGGTTTCCATGGCCGGGCCATTCTGGCGATCCACGACCACCACCTCGAAACCCTGACGGGCCAGGTAATACGCACTGGCCGTACCGATCACACCACTACCAAGCACCAGAACCCGCATATGTTCTCCCCGCCGCGACGATGCACTGGCGTATTACGTTCCGAGAAGTCGATGCGTACAGTATAGAAAGTGAATAGCAGTGCTTTTCACTGTATACACACCTATATTTGAAGGGAATTCTGGGTTTAACAGCCTTTCATGGAGGGGCGCCGACCATGCGTACGCAACATCAGAGCCGCCGCGAGCTGGACAAGATCGATCGCAACATCCTGCGCATCCTCCAGGAGGACGGCCGCATCTCCTTCACCGAGCTGGGCGAACGGGTCGGCCTGTCCACCACGCCCTGCACGGAGCGGGTACGCCGCCTGGAGCGCGAAGGCATCATCATGGGCTACCACGCCCGCCTCAATCCGCAAAACCTCAAGGCCAGCCTGCTGGTCTTCGTGGAGATCAGCCTGGACTACAAATCCGGCGACACCTTCGAGGATTTCCGCCGCGCAGTGCTCAAGCTGCCCCACGTACTGGAATGCCACCTGGTATCCGGCGATTTCGACTACCTGGTGAAGGCGCGCATCAACGAAATGGCCAGCTACCGCAAACTGCTCGGCGACATCCTCCTCAAGTTGCCCCATGTGCGCGAGTCGAAGAGCTATATCGTGATGGAAGAGGTGAAGGAGAGCCTGGCGCTGCCGGTGCCGGAGTAAGCAGCGGCAAGCTGCGCGTTTCGAGCGGTAAGTTGCTAGGCGAACGGCAACTGACCGTAGGGTGGAAAACCGCGAAGCGTTTTCCACCGGTTGGTTCAACGCCGGCCCAGCCTTGTGCCGTGATTGGTGGATAAGCTTCGCGTTATCCACCCTACTTGCTGCCCGACGCAACGCCCCGGTTAACGTTCTCACACGGGAGCGTGGATACCATCAGCCCCCGCCAAATGCCTAGACCAGCACCTGCCGCGTGCTGGCGATGAGCTGATGCACCTCGCGCTCGACGCCTGCCTCGATTGGCTGCTCGGGCGCACGTCCATGCGGACATGGCAGGTTCGGTGTGGTACCGAAAAGGCGGCAGATCAGCGGGCGCTGGTCGTAGACCTGACAACCCTGAGGGCCGAGGTGGACGCAGTTGTACTCGGCCAGCGCGGCGTCCTGCTCGGCGGCGGTCTTGCGCGGCAGGCGCGACATTTCTTCCGACGAAGCGGTCACCGGGCCGCAGCAGTCGTGACAGCCGGGCACGCACTCGAAGCGCGGGATCTGTCGGCGCAGCAGGTCAATCTTGCGGCTGGTGCAGCTCATGGTCACGGCTCGGAAATGGATGGCGCGCATGGTACAGGCGAGCCCGCCCGCCGCAAAGGATGCGACGGCAGCATCCTCTGCGCGCCATCGCGGGTTGGCGCAGGGCAAAGTCAGCGCTTATGCTTCGTCAATTTTTACAAACACAAAACTCAGGATTTCGCACATGACCGCCCGTGCCCACCCGCCGGTTCATAGCGCCGAGCATGCCCCGTCCTACTACGCCGCGAGCGCCAACCTGCAGGTCGATTATCCGCCGCTGCAGGGTGAGCAGCGTGCCGACGTGTGCATCGTTGGCGGGGGCTTCTCCGGCCTGAACACGGCCATCGAGCTTGCCCAGAAGGGCCTGTCGGTGGTGTTGCTGGAGGCCCATAGGATCGGTTGGGGCGCCAGCGGACGTAACGGCGGGCAACTGATTCGCGGCGTCGGCCACGGCGTCGAGCAGTTCGAGTCGGTGATCGGCGCCAGCGGCGTACGCGAGCTGAAACTGATGGGCCTCGAAGCGGTGGAGATCGTGCGCCGCCGGGTCGAACAGTTCGGCATCGCCTGTGACCTGACCTGGGGTTATTGCGACCTGGCCAACAAGCCCCGCAACCTCGCCGGTTTCGCCGAGGACGCCGCCGAGCTGCAGAGCCTCGGCTATCGCCACGAACTGCGCCTGCTGCAACCGGAACAGATGCACGAAGTGGTCGGTTCCAACCGCTATGTCGGCGGCCTTATCGACATGGGCTCGGGGCACCTGCACCCGCTCAACCTGGCCTTGGGCGAAGCCGCTGCGGCACACAGCCTGGGTGTACGCCTGTACGAGCATTCAGCGGCCACACGCATCGACTACGGCAGTGAAATCCGTGTGCACACGGCTCAGGGCGTGGTGCGCGCCGGGCAACTGGTGCTGGGCTGCAACGCCTACATCCGCGACCTGAACCCGACCCTGGGCGGCAAGGTGCTGCCGGCTGGCAGTTACATCATCGCCACCGAGCCGTTGAGCGAGGAGCAGGCCAGCGCGCTGATCCCGCAGAACATGGCGCTTTGTGACCAACGGGTGGCGGTCGATTATTACCGCCTGTCCGCCGACCGTCGCTTGCTGTTCGGCGGCGCCTGCCACTATTCCGGCAGCGACCCTGCGGATATTGCCGCCTACATGCGGCCCAAGATGCTGGCCGTCTTTCCGCAGCTGGACGATGTGCGTATCGACTACCAATGGGGCGGGATGATCGGCATTGGCGCGAATCGCCTGCCGCAGATTGGTCAACTGAAGGATCAGCCCAACGTCTTTTATGCCCAGGCCTACGCAGGCCACGGCGTGAACGCCACGCACCTGGCCGGCAAGCTGCTCGCCGAAGCCATCACCGGGCAGGCTGGTGGCGGCTTCGAGCTGTTCGCCAAGGTGCCGCACATGACCTTCCCCGGCGGCCGCTACCTGCGTTCGCCGCTTCTGGCACTGGGTATGCTCTGGCACCGGCTGAAAGAGCTGGCCTGACGCAGCCCGCAGCGCAGCGATACTCAGGACGGAGAATTCCGGGTACCGCTGCGCTGCATGCCCGCCTCTAGAGTTTCCAGAACGGCAGCGAGGCTTCTCTGCGGGCTTGATCCCGGGTCAGGCCGATGTCGTGAAGCTGCGCATCGCTCAGCTCGTGCAACGCGCGGCGAGTCATCAGGCGGCGGATGAACAGCTTCCAGCGATGGGCCAGTGCCTCGCGCGCCGGCATCAGCTCCGCCACACGCTGGCGCGCCGCACCATTGAGTTCGCTGCTCTTGAGGGTCAATCGCACATCGCTTAATCCGTTCATCTCGCTCTCCTGCACCGGGTGGTCATGGGAGATCATGATGGCAAGCGATGAAAAGACATGACAGATCCAAAAAAACGGAATTAAATCCATACAGATATCGGCGAAACCCAACTGAATGGTTGGTTACGCAGCTATCTGTATCGGTTTTTCATTCAATTCCTGCATACAGGCGCCGACCATGACCCTCTATACCAACCTGGCCGAGCTGATTGGCGAGCGCATCGAACAGGGCCTGTATCGCCCGGGGGATCGCCTGCCGTCGGTGCGCGCCCTCAGCCAGGAACACGGGGTCAGCCTGAGTACCGTGCAGCAGGCTTATCGGCATCTGGAAGATCGCGGCCTCGCGCTGCCGAAGCCGAAATCCGGCTATTTCGTCCCTCAGGGCCGTGCCAAACCAGCGCTGCCGAAGATCAGTCGGGCCCCCCAGCGACCAGTCGAGGTGTCGCAGTGGGATCAGGTGCTGGAGCAGATCGCCTTTGCACCGCGCAACGATTTCATCCAGCTTGGTCGCGGCCGACCGGACATCGACAGCCCGACCCTCAAGCCGCTACTGCGCTCACTGTCGCGCCTGAGTCGCAAGCAGGATCTGCAGACCCTGACCTACGGCAGCATTCACGGTGACCAGCGCCTGCGCGAGCAGATCGCCCGCCTGACGCTGGATTCGGGCTGCCAGCTGAGCCATGAAGACATCGTCATCACCACCGGCTGCCACGAGGCACTATCGGCAGCGATCCGCGCGATCTGCGAACCGGGCGATATCGTCGCCGTCGACTCGCCCAGTTTCCATGGCGTGATGCAGGCGCTCAAAGGCTTCGGCATGAAAGCTCTGGAGCTGCCGACCGACCCGCTCACCGGCATCAGCCTGGAAGCCCTGGAGCTGGCCCTGGAGCAATGGCCGATCAAGGCCATACAGCTCACCCCGACCTGCAACAACCCGCTGGGCTACATCATGCCGGAGGCCAACAAGCGCGCCCTGCTGGCCCTCGCCCAGCGCCACGACGTGGCGATCATCGAAGACGATGTATATGGCGAGCTGGCCTTCCACTACCCGCGCCCGCGCACCATCAAATCCTATGACGACGACGGCCGGGTACTGCTCTGCAGTTCGTTCTCCAAGACCCTGGCACCGGGCTTCCGGGTTGGCTGGATAGCACCGGGGCGTTATCTCGATCAGGTACTGCACATGAAGTACATGGGCACCGGCGCCACCGCCCAGTTACCGCAACTGGCCCTGGCCGAGTACATCGAGGACGGCCATTACGAGCCCCATCTGCGCCGCATGCGCGCGCAGTACGCCCGTGGCCTGGATCAGATGAGCGACTGGGTGAGCCGTTACTTTCCCCCTTCGGTACGGGTCAGCCGGCCCCAGGGCGGCTTCATGATCTGGGTGGAAATGCCGGAGGGCTTCGACAGCCAGCGCCTGAACCGCGAACTGGCGGTGCACAAGGTGCAGATCGCGCCGGGCAGTATCTTTTCCGCAGCGGGCAAATACCGCAACTGCCTGCGCATGAACTTCGCCTCACGGCATACCGCGAGCATCGAGGCGGCCGTGCGCAAGGTCGGCGAAACCGTGGCGGCCATGCTGGAAGAATCCCCGCAGTCTAGAGACTGAATCTTTTCAAGCGCAGCGGCGTCCTATCAGCACTTCCCCAGACAGCCGATGGAGGCTGCGACTGTGCCCTTGCGCTTGCTCTTTATTCTTCTGCTGAGCCTCGCTGGCTGCGCCAATCAGGTGCCCATCGTGCCCAGCCAGGCGATTCCCGCGGCCGATTCCTCGTTCGGTGCGGCGCTTGAAGCACGTGCCGCCGAGCATCAGGGCCACTCGGGGTTTCGCCTGCTGCCGGCGAGCAATGAAGCCTTCGCGGCCCGTGCCGAACTGATCCGCGCGGCGCAGCACAGCCTCGATCTGCAGTACTACATCGTGCATGACGGCTTGAGCACCCGGGCGCTGGTCAAGGAATTGCTGCAAGCGGCGGATCGTGGCGTACGGATTCGTTTTCTGCTCGACGACACCACCAGCGACGGCAAGGATTATCAGATCGCCCTGCTGGCGGCTCACCCGAACATCCAGATCCGCGTGTTCAACCCGCTGCACCTCGGCCGCATGACCGGCGTCACGCGTATGCTCGGCCGTGGCCTGAACCTGTCGCAGCAGCACCGGCGCATGCACAACAAGCTGTGGCTGGCCGACAGTGCCGCGGCCATCGTCGGTGGCCGCAACCTGGGCGACGAATACTTCGACGCCGAGCCGAACATGAACTTCACCGACATCGACATGCTGGCCGTCGGCCCGGTGGCACGGGATCTGTCGCAGAGTTTCGACCAGTACTGGAACAGCTCCTTGAGCAAACCCATCGAGCAGTTCGTCTGGCAGCGACCTTCGCAAAAGGACCTGGGCAAGGCAAGCAAGGGGCTGCGCGATTACCTGGACACCGCCCGCGTGGAGCAACCGACGCTCTACAAGCGCCTGCTCGCCTACCAACAGGAGCCACAGTTGCAGAAATGGCTGGGAGAGCTGATCTGGGCCCCCGGCACCGCCCTGTGGGATGCGCCGAGCAAGGTGCTGGCCAGTGGCGAACCGGACCCGCACCTGCTGCTGACCACCCAACTGGGGCCCCATCTGCAGGCCACCAAGAGTGATCTGGTGATGGTTTCCGCCTACTTCGTGCCGGCCCAGGCGGGCCTCGAATTCCTCACCGGCCTGGCCGACCGGGACGTGGATATCCGCTTGTTGACCAATGCCCTGGAGGCCACCGACGTACCTGCCGTACACGGTGGCTACGCACCCTACCGACAGGAAATGCTCGAACACGGCATTCGCCTGTTCGAGTTGCGCCGCCAACCGGGTGCCGACTCGCCACCGGCCTACAGTTTCAGCGGCGGCTCCGATTCCAGCCTGCACAGCAAGGCGCTGGTGATCGACCGGCAGAAATCCTTCGTCGGCTCCTTCAACGTCGACCCGCGCTCGGTGCTCTGGAACACCGAAGTGGGCGTGCTGGTGGACAGCCCCAAGCTGGCTGCCTACCTGCGCGAACTGGCCCTGCAGGGCATGAAACCCTCGGTCAGCTATGAAGTGCGCCTGCAGCCTGACGGCAACGGCACGCGCATGGTCTGGGTCGGTGAGGACGACGGCAAGGCGTTCGAGCTGCACGAAGAGCCCGGCAACCGCTGGCAGCATTTCAACGCCTGGTTCTCGCGGGCCATCGGGCTGGAGAAGATGCTATAGCAGGCCGTTGAAAAACGTAGGCGAGGCAGGTAAGACAAGGCAAAAACGGCCGAAAAAGCGCAGTTTACGCGTTGTAAATGAGCATTTTGAGGCCGTTTTTAACGCAGTATTGCCAACGCAGGTAGTTTTTCAACGGCCTGCTAGCGTGACGCGCTCGTCGAATGCATCAGGCCGCCAAGCCAACCACACGAAGCCTGCCGCACCGAGCGCCATGAGGATTGGCAAGGCATGCCCACTGACCCACTGGCTGACCGCCCCGGTCGCCAGCGGGCCGATCAGGCAGCCGATGCCCCACAGCTGAGCCACGTGGGAGTTGGCGCGCACCAGTTGATCATCCCGGAAGCGCTCGCCGATCAGGATCAGCGACAGGGTGAACAGGCCGCCAGCACTGGCGCCGAACAGCACCAGCACCGGCCAGATCAGCGGCGTATGCAGGAGCAGCGGAATTCCCAGGCTGGAGAACAGCAGCACCACGCCGCAGCCGCGGAACAGCGTGACCCGCGAGATACGATCGGCGAGCAGGCCGATGGGCAGTTGCAGCGCCGCATCACCGACCACCACCACGCTGGCCATGAACAGCGCGACTTCCTGGGTGAAGCCCTGACGCAGCCCATAGATCGGCAGCAGGGTGAGCATCATCGCCTCGAAGGCGGCGAACAGCATCACTGCCCAGGCGATCGCCGGCATGCGCTGGCAGAACACCAGCAAGCCTCGACCCGAAGCGCTGTGAGCATCGACTACGGGCGCGCCGGTGCGGCCGATCAACAACAGCGCCCCGCTGATCAGCAAGCTGATACCGAACCAGAAGCCCAGATCCGTATCGGTGCCGAGCACGCTCAGCAACAACGGCCCGCAGAGTTGGCTCAGCGCATAACCGGTGCCATACAGCGCGACCAGGCGGCCACGCCATTTTTCCACGGCCAGCTGGTTGATCCAGCTTTCACCGAGGATGAACACCACGGTCAGGGTCACGCCCAGCAGCAGCCGCAACAGCAGCCACACGGCGTAGCTCTGCATCAACGCCAGCCCGGCGACCGACAGCGCACCGACCAGTAGGCACAGTTGCATCAGCCGCGGCGTGGGGCAGCGCGAGGCCAGCCGCCCGGCCAGCGAAGCGCCGAGCAGCACGCCGATGGCCGGTGTCGCCGCCATGATGCCGATGGCGAACGAGCCATAACCCCAGCTCTCCAGACGCAAGGACACCAGCGGCATGGTGGTGCCCATCGCCAGGCCGATACTGATCACCGCCGCGCAAACGGCGAAGTAGGTTCCCCAACGCATTGCGACTCCAGAGACAAAGCACAGCGGCCGGGCTCCATGGAGCCCGGCCGCTGGGTTGATCGAGCCCGCCCGCTGGCGAGCTTAACCGTGCAGGATCAGAGTTTGATCCAGGTGGCTTTCAGTTCGGTGTACTTGTCGAAGGCGTGCAGCGACTTGTCACGGCCGTTGCCCGACTGCTTGAAGCCACCGAACGGTGCGGTCATGTCGCCGCCATCGTACTGGTTGACCCACACGCTGCCAGCACGCAGCGCACGAGCGGTCAGGTGGGCCTTGGAGATATCCGCCGTCCACACGGCTGCGGCCAGGCCGTAAACGGTGTCATTGGCGATCTGCACGGCCTGCTCGGCGCTGTCGAAACCGATCACCGAGAGCACCGGCCCGAAGATCTCCTCGCGGGCGATGGTCATCGCATTGGTCACGCCGTCGAAGATGGTCGGCTCGACATAGGTGCCGCCGCTCTCCTGCAGGGTGCGCTTGCCACCGAGCAGCAGCGTGGCGCCGTCCTTGTGACCGGCCTCGATGTAGCCGAGCACGGTGTTCATCTGCTGGGTATCGACCAGAGCACCGACGTTGGTTTCCGGATCCAGCGGGTTGCCAGCCTTCCAGCCTTTCAGGGCCTCGACCACCATGGGCAGGAAACGCTCCTTGATGGAGTTTTCCACCAGCAGGCGCGAGCCCGCGGTGCACACTTCGCCCTGGTTGAAGGCGATGGCGCTGGCCGCGGACTCGGCCGCGGCCTGCAGATCCGGCGCATCGGCGAAGACGATGTTCGGGCTCTTGCCACCCGCCTCCAGCCATACGCGCTTCATGTTCGATTCGCCGGCATAGATCATCAGTTGCTTGGCGATCTTGGTGGAGCCGGTGAACACGATGGTATCGACGTCCATGTGCAGGGCCAGGGCCTTGCCCACGGTATGGCCATGACCCGGCAGGACGTTGAAAACACCAGCCGGAATACCGGCCTCCACGGCCAGGGCGGCGACGCGAATGGCGGTCAGCGGCGATTTCTCGGACGGTTTGAGGATCACCGAGTTACCGGTAGCCAGCGCCGGGCCGAGCTTCCAGGAAGCCATCGTCAGCGGGAAATTCCACGGCACGATGGCCGCCACCACCCCAACCGGCTCGCGGGTGACCAGGCCGAGCTGGTCGTGGGGCGTCGGCGCGACTTCGTCGTAGACCTTGTCGATGGCCTCGGCGCTCCAGCGGATGGCATTGGCAGCCGCCGGAATGTCGATGCTCAGCGAATCGCTGATCGGCTTGCCCATGTCGAGGGTTTCCAGCAGCGCCAGCTCCTCGGCGTTGGCCAGCAACAGCTCCGAGAAACGGATCATCTTGGCCTTGCGCTTGGCCGGCGCGAGGCGCGACCAGGCGCCCGAGTCGAAGGCTGCGCGCGCCGACTTGACCGCCAGCTCCGCGTCGGCCAGGTCGCAACTGGCAACCTGGCCCAGCACCCGACCATCGACCGGGCTGATGCAATCGAAGGTTTCGCCGCTCTGGGCGGCCTGGTATTCACCCTGCACGAAGGCACGGGTCTCGATCTTCAGATCCTTGGCACGCTGTTCCCAGTCGGCACGAGTCAAACGGCTCATCTGATCATCCTCTTCTAGTAGGTGAAGGCGCCTGGCGCCTCGGAAACTGCGAACCACACTAAACCAGCGTCCGCAGGATTTTCAATATTCTTGACACTTTGTCGGGAAATGCCCTTGCTGCGTTCAATTTATTAAACATAGACTCGAGCGAATCGTTAGGGTCCGTTGAAAAACGCAGGTGCTTTCAACAGCCTGTAACGCCCTGCCGTCCCAAGCCGTCGATGGGCATGGGATGATCGCTGCACGTTCTCGGATTGACCACGGAAGCGAATATGAATATCCAGCAGATTGTCGATTTCGCCCAAGGCGGCAGCAGCGCCGAAGAGTACCGCCCAGCCCCTGAAAAAATCCTCAAGGGCGACCCGCTGCAGCAGGTACGCAACCACTACGCCAGTCCCTGCGGCCAGTTCAATGCCGGCGTCTGGGAGGGCGACATCGGCCAGTGGACGGTGAGCTACACCGAGCACGAATACTGCGAAATCCTTCAGGGGGTTTCCGTGCTGCGCGACGGCGAAGGCAACGCCAAGACCGTGCGTGTCGGCGACCGCTTCGTGATCCCGGCCGGCTTCGTCGGCACCTGGGAAGTGCTCGAGCCGTGCCGCAAGGTCTACGTGATCTTCGAGCAGGCCTGAACATCATAGGGAAGAGCGGCGATTTAAAGGGTCACCGCTCGATCCGCCAGCACCAGCGGCCAACCGGCGGAACAGCGCTCGATACGCGCCTCGACGCCATAGGCCAGCCGTAGCCAGTCGGCATCCAGCACCTGATCCGCCGTGCCCAGCCGATAGTGGCCGCCGGGCGCCAGCAAGAGCAGGCGATCGCAATGGCGCAGCGCCAGGTTGAGATCGTGACAGGCGACCAGGGCGATACAGCCTCGCTCCTGGGTGAGCTCGCGCACCACCTGCAACACCCGTAGCTGCCAGCGCAGATCCAAGGCGCTGGTCGGCTCGTCGAGCAATAGCAGGCGTGGCTCGCTGACCAGCACCTGGGCCAGGCCGACCAGTTGGCGCTGCCCACCGGACAACTCACTGAGCCGGCGCAACGCCAGCCCCTCGATACCCAGCCGTGACAGCACGGCGGCGATGCGAACGTCGGCACCCCCTGCTGCGCCGCCGCGTGCCCGGCAAGCGCCCTGCAGCAGCTCATACGCCAGCAGGGAAGTCGCCTGTGGCAGGTGTTGCGGCAGGTAGCCGACCCGCGCGCGCTGTCGCCAGGGCGCAATGCCGAGCAGCGGCTGATCGCCCAGTAGCGCCTCCCCCGTCGCCGTGTGCATGCCCGCCAACGCGCGGATCAGCGTCGACTTGCCCACCCCGTTGGGCCCCAGCACGGCCACCATGGCGCCGGGCTCGATAGGCTCAAGGCTCAGGTTCTCCAGCACCAGCCGCTTGCCGTGGGCCAGGCGCAGATCGCGAATCAGCAGGCTCATCCACTCACACTCCGCCCACGGGCCAGGATCAACGCCACGAACAGCGGCACGCCGACCACTGCGGTCACCAGGCCGACCGGCAAGATGACGCCGGGCAGCAAGGCGCGGCTGGCCAGCGATGCCAGCGACAGCAGCAAGGCGCCAGCCAGGGCGCTGCCGGGCAGGAAGAAGCGGTGATCCTCGCCCAGCAGCAGGCGCGCCACATGGGGGCCGACCAGGCCGACGAAGCCCACCTCACCAACGAACGCCGTCGCCACGCCGGTCAGCAGGCTGACCCGCAACAGCGCCAGCGCGCGCAGGCGCTCGACACGAATGCCCAGGCTGCGTGCCTGCTCCTCCCCCGCACGCAAGGTGGTCATCGCCCAGGCCTGACTCATGGCCCAAAAAAGGCACAGCGACAGTACCCCGGCGACCAGTGCGACCCGCTGCAGGTCGGCACGGGCCAGGCTGCCCAGGGTCCAGAAGACGATCTGCTGCAAGGCGTCGGCGCTGGCCAGAAACTGCAACATGCCGACCAGCGCATTGAGCCCGAACAGCAGGGCGATTCCGAACAGCACCAGGGTGTGCAGCGCCGGGCCGAGCAAGCGCGCCATCAGCAGCAACAGCAGGCAGGCGAGCAAGGCGCAGACGAACGCCGCCAGCGGCAGCAGCACCTGCTGGCCCAGGCTGCCAAGCGACGGGCTGAACACGATGACCAGCGATGCGCCCAGTGTCGCGGCGGCGCCAACACCCAAGGTGAAGGGGCTGGCCAGGGAGTTGTTCAAGGCGGTCTGCATTTCCGCACCGGCCAGCCCGAGGCTCGCGCCGACCACCAGCGCCATCAGCGCGTACGGTACGCGCACTTCGTGAATGATCACCCACTGCGCAGGCGCCAGGCTTTGCGGCTGCAGCAGTCCCTGCAGCACCTGCCACCAGCCGAGGCCCGCCGGGCCGGTGGCCAGGTCGCTGACGAAGGACGCGCCGAGCAGCAGGGTCAGAATCCCCAGGCAGATCACCCGGCGCCAGGCCAATCGCCGATAACCTCGGCGCAGTTCGCTCGCGCTCACAGGCTGATCCAGTAGGTGCCCTGCAGCGGCACCGGCTGAAACTCGCCATACAACTGCGCGAGCGTGGCCTGGGGGTCGAGATCGGCGAAAACGTCGGGGTACAGCCAGCGGGCGAATACCTGCACCGCCACCACATTGAACGGGCTGTTGTAGAAACCGTGCCAGATGGCATGGGTCTGCCCATTGCGGATCGCCGCCAGGTGGCGGATACCGCCCGTGCTGACCAAGCGCTGCAACGACTGGCGGGCCGGCTCGGCTTGCACGCCAGGCCCCAGGGCAATGTAAGGCGCACCCTCGGCCAGGCTGTTCGCCGAGCCCACGGCACTGGCCACGTAATGATCCACCGGCTGGCTGAGCAACAGTTCCAGGCTCAACACACCGGCATGCCCCGGCAGATAGTCCGTTGCCAGGCTACGGCCACCCGCCGCTTCCAGCAGGCCGGCGAGCATGCCGCGCGCCATGCTCTCGCAGCAGCCATCGCCCAGCCCGGCCCGGCTATGCAGAAATACCTGAGGGCCGGGCGGGCCGGGCAACGCATCGCTGACAGCGGCAAGTGCCCTGGCGTGGGCAGCGACGAATGCCTCGGCACGCGCCTCGCGCCCCAGGGCTTGGCCGAGCACGCGAATGCTGCGTGGCGTATTGATCAGCGGCTGCTCGCGGAAATCGACGAACAGCACGGCGATACCAGCGCGCTGCAGCTGCTCGGTCAGACGCTGCTGATGGCTGCCGGGACCGTGACCGGACAGGCTGAAGATCGCCAGGTCCGGCGCCAGGCTCAGCACCTGCTCCAGGCTGAAAGTATCGGCCGAGCCCTGTCCGATACGTGGCACCTGCTGCAACGCCGGAAAGGCGTCGCGGTACTGCCGCTCGGTGCCGGGGTCGATCAGCGCCAGATCCGCCGGCATGCCCACCAGGCGGTCGAGCACCTGCTGGCCCTCGAGAATCCCCAGCACCGGCAACAGGCGCCCTTCGCCGAGAACGATGCGCTGCACCTGCCTGGGTACCTCGACCTGCCGCCCGGCGATATCGGTGAGCACCTGCCCAGCGGCAGCCAGGCCGGACTGCAGCGCCAGCCAGACGAGCAAGATGCCCGGCATCACACCGGGCGTACGCGTCGACCACGCCATCAGATACGCAGCGCCACGCCGAGGCGCAGCTCGCGGCCTGGTTCGTAGGAACCCCGCACCCCCTCGAAGCCGGGAATGTGGGTGAAGTCCTCGTTGCTGGCGTGATCCAGGTACTGCTTGTCGAACAGGTTCTTCAGGGTCAGGGTCAAGGTCAGGCGGTCGGCCGCCAGCGGCAGCCATTCGGCGTACAGGTCATGCACGCCGTAACCGGGCTTGCTCACCGTGCCCTGCCCGGTATGCACCGAGTCGATGCTTTCCACGAAACGGCCCTGCCAGCCAACCGTCAGGTCATCGGTGGCACGGTAGTCGGCGAAGGTCGTCCAGGTATCGCCGAGGCTGGTGCCCTGACCGTTGTGTTCGTAGACGTTCAGGCGGCGCCCATCGAGCCGGGCGTTGTTGTGGTGATAGCTCAGGCCGGCACTCACGCGCTGCCAGTGGTAGGCGGTCTGCAGCAGCACGCCTTCGCTCTTCAGGTCACCGATGTTGCCGTAAACGTTGGGCGCGCCGATGGGGTCGGCGACGGCGTCCTCGATGCGCGTCTCGTAGAGCTTGCCGGACAGCTCCCAACGGGCCAGACGGTACTCGAAACCGACCTCGCTGGTGCGAGCACGCTCGGCCTTGGTGTTAGGGTCGTTGCGCGAGGAGTCCATCTTGAAGGCATCACGCACCTGCGGCCCGCGCAGGGCACGGGTATGCCCCGCGAGCAGGGTCAGCTCGGGCGTCAGCGCATAGCGGGCGCTGAGGTTGGGGCTGACGCCGTCTTCACGGAAGCGCTGGTCGTCACGATCATCGAGTTTGTAACGGTCGTAGCGCAGGCCGGCGCCGATCTGCAGGCGCTCGGTCAGTTGCAGGCTGTCTTGCACGTAGAGGCCGAGGATGCTGCCGTCTTCGCTGCTCTCTTCACGATTGCCTTCTGGGCCGAGGGTGCCGCGGTCGTCGCGATAATCGACGCCGTAGGTGAGCGTATGACGCCCCAGGTGGCTGGTGTTGCGCAGGTCGAAACCGCTGCTGCGCGTGCCACCGAAGTACAGGCCGAAACGCCCGTCCTGCTGCAGCTCCACCTCATTGTGGAAGGTGGTCAGCTCGACATCGACAAGGTCGTTGTCCAGCGGTTTGAAAGCGTAATTGAGCGTCCAGGTTTCCCGCTCGCTGCGCATCGGATACAGGCGGTTGAAGCCGCTGGGAATCCACTGCGGGCGCTGGCTGCGCTCGCCGTCGTCGGTGCGCTGCTCGTAGCTCAGGCGCAGGGTCTGGGATTCGCTGAGCTTGCCCACCAGCTTGGTGAAGCCGAGCTTTTGCCGCGCCCCGGTGCCCAGTACGTCGTCGTTGTTGCCGTCCTCGTAATCGTTCTGATCCTGATAGCTGGCCACTGCCAGCGCCGACCAGTTCTCGTTGAAGCGGCCATACAGGCTGGTGCTGCTCTTGTAGCCCTCGGCATTGCTGAAGTAACCGCCCTTGACCAATGCACCGAAGGACTCGCCCTCGCGCAGCAGATCGTCCGGGTCCTTGGTCACGAACCGGATGGCCCCGCCCAGGGCTCCAGGGCCCGCGGTGGCGTCGCCGGTTCCGGCCTGTACCTCGACGCGCTTGAGCAACTCGGGCTCGATGCCGATACGCCCAGTGTGGTGGAAGGTCTGCCCAGCCTGGCTGGCACCGTCGATGGTGATGTTCAGCTGGGTGTCTTCGAAGCCGCGCAGGTAGAGTTTCTGGGCGATCCCTGCACCGCCGCCGACGGTGACTTGCGGGTTGCTCTCGAACACGTCCTGCAGATCGTTGGCCTGCAGACGCTGGATCTGCTCGGCCTCGACGGTTTCAGCGCGCTCGCTGGCCACCGCCGTCACCGAACTGGGCGCCAGCTCGAGCGAGGAAGCAGCGCTCTGCGCCTGAACCTGGCCCATGAAGCTGCCAGCGACCATGGCGCCCAGCAGTGACAGACGATACGGACAACGGTGCATGACTGATCCCTCCCCAAGAAAGATGCAAATATTTCGTATTCGCAAATTCTTATCGAATCCAGCCGAGGGCACGTACAACTTTTACAACTGTTACGACTGCCCGCTTGCCTGCTGCGGCAGGCAGATGGTCAGCTGCAGCCCACCGCCCTCACGATTGCTCGCCCGGATGCTGCCGCCGGTAGCGCGAACCTGCCGCTGCGCCAGTGCCAAGCCCAGGCCGTAGCCGGCACGCTCGCCGCCCACCCGGAAGAACGGCTGGAAGATCCGCTCCAGCCACTGTTCGTCGACGCCCGGGCCCTGATCACGAATCTGCAACTGCCAGGCCTGTTCATCGGCCTGCAGGTCGACCTCGACCACCCCACCTGGCGGCGTGTGGTCGAGGGCATTGCGCACCACGTTCTCGATGGCCTGGCCCAACGCACGATGGCTGCTGCCGGCCAGCACCGCCTCTTCCGGCAGTTGCGCCAGCAACTGGCGATCCGGGTACTCGAAGCGGGCATCATCGAGAATGCTGTCGAGCAGTTCGGTGAGGTCGAGGGTTTCGTCACGCAACTGCGGACGCTCGTTTTCCAGCCAACTGAGGGTCAGGGCATCCTCGACCAGTTGGCGCATGCCGTTGCAATCGTCACGGATGCGTTCGAGCAGCACGCGACTGTCGGCGCCCTGCTCGGCCAGGCTGACCGCCATTTCGATGCGGGTCAGCGGCGTGCGCAATTCGTGAGACATGTCCGCCAGACGCTGGCGCTGGTCGATGATCAGTTGCCCAGTGCGTTCGGCCATGGCGTCGAAGGTATCCGCCAGACTGGCCAGCTCGTCGTTGCGCGAGCCGAGCAGCGAGCGCACCCGTACGTCGTAGCGGCCATCGCTGAACTGCCGCGTGGCCTGTTCGAGCCGCCGTAGCGGCTGCATCAAATGGCGGTACAGCACCAGGCAGACGATCAGCAGCAGCACCAGCGGCACCACCAGTTGCAGCAGCAGTTTGGCGTAGTGCCAGTTGAGGCCGGGGCGCATGCGCTGGGGCAGCTGGATCAGAAAACTGGCGCTGCGATCACTGAAGGGAATATCCATGATCGGGTTTTCCGCGAAGTACAGGTGGATCTTCCAACTGACATCGCGGCCCAGGCCGAAACCTTCCTGAAAGCGTTCCGACAGCTCGCCGGCCAGCGGGCGCACCTCGGCTCGTACCACGGCGGCCCAGGTCCGCTCCTGCTGCTGCAACGTATTGAGCCAGCGCTCAAGCGCCTGGTGATCGCCACCACGATACAGCGACTCGGCCTGCTCGCCGTAATGACGAAGGGTGCGCTGGTGCTCGGCGTCGATGAAACTCATGCGCTCTTCGGTCTGCCAGGCGACCCGGGCGATGATCCAGAACAGCCCGACGCTGCCTACGGCGATGACGATGCACAGCTTCCAGAACAGGCGCCGGTTCATTGGAATACGTAACCCCGGCCATGCAGGGTCTGCAGGCGATCCGTCGCTAGGCCCGCCTCTCCCAGCAACCGGCGTATGCGGCTGATGTGCATGTCCAGGCTACGGTCGTAGCTGCTGTAGTCGCGTTCCAGCACCGTGCGATACAGGTAGGGCTTGCTGAGCGCTTCGCCACGGTGACTGACCAGGTGCCAGAGCACACGAAACTGGATCGGCGTGAGGCTGACCTCGCGCTCGTTGACCGTGACCCGCTGAGCGTGACGCTCGAGGCGCAACTCGTTGGCCTGCAGTTGCTGCACGTCTACCGGGCGCACGCTGTCGGTCACCCGGGTACGCCGCAACACGGCATCGATGCGCAGTTGCAGTTCGGTGATGTTGAATGGCTTGGGCAGGTAGTCATCGGCACCGTGGCGCAGGCCGCGAATGCGCTCCTCCTCGGCGCCACAGGCGGTCAGCATGATCACTGGCGTCTGCTGTTGCTCACGCAGGCGGCGCAGAACGGAAAAGCCATTGAGATCCGGCAGCAGCACGTCCAGCAGCACCAGATCCGGCGCATCGCTGATCGCCATGCCGAGCCCCGCTTCGCCCAAGTGACTCGAGCTGGTGGCATAGCCCTGGCCGCGCAACAGCTCGCCAAGCTGGGCGCACAGGGTTCGGTCGTCCTCGATGATCAGAATGCGTGCCAGGCTGGCCGGCATGGCCCCTCCCAGGGGCCGGGAGCGGCACCCATCAAAGATAATAATTCTCAGATAGATTACGCGAGTTGCGGCGGCATGGTAATGGCCGTCACCGAGCCCGGCTAGGCGCAGAGATGGAGGTCAGGCTGCGGCGCTCGCAGCCTGTCTCTACAAGATGGGGCTTATGGCGATCGGGTAGGAGCCCGCTTGCGGGCGATGAAGTGGCTGCCCTGCAGCCGATATCTCTGTCGGCTGCAGGGATCGCCCGCAAGCGGGCTCCTACGGGACACTGCAATCCACGAAACGATGGCGTTGAGTGGCCGGAGAGCCCCAGCCCTCCTTAGACCGCCACCTGCTCCGCCGGCGAGACGATGCTGCTCTTGCCACGCGAGCGCCCGGAGCTGAGGTAGTCGGCGATGGATTCCTGGGTGACTTCGCCGAGGAAGTCGTTGTCGGCGCTGAGTACCGGCAGCCAGGAGCGATTGAACTCGTACATGCGCGACAGCAGGATGCGCAGGTGTTCGTCGTGGGAGGCGGTGGCGTTGAACGGCTGCAGGAATGGCTGCACCGAACCGCCCTGCCCGCGCAGGTCGCGGCGGCGGATGTAGCCCAGGCCCTTTTTCTGCCCATCGGTCACCACCAGGTGACGGCGGTCGTGCTCCTCCATCAATTCCACGGCATCGGCTACCGAGGTTTCCGGCAACACCGACGGGGCATCGTCGGCAGCGTCTTCGGCGCGGATCAGCAGCAGACGCTTGAGGGTGCTGTCCTGGCCGACGAAGCCACTGACGAAGTCGTCTGCGGGGTGCGCCAGCAGGGTGTCAGGGTGGTCGAACTGGAGCAGCGTGCCGTCCTTGAAGATGGCGATCTTGTCGCCCAGCTTGATGGCTTCGTCGATGTCGTGGCTGACCATGATCACGGTCTTGTTGAGCGCCCGCTGCATCTGGAAGAACTCGTTCTGGATGGCGTCGCGGTTGACCGGGTCGACCGCGCCGAAGGGTTCATCCATCAGCAGCACCGGCGCATCGGCTGCCAGGGCGCGAATAACGCCGATACGCTGTTGCTGGCCGCCGGACAGCTCACGGGGATAGCGCGACAGGTATTGTTTGGGCTCCAGTTGCACCATGCTCATCAGCTCGACCGCCCGCTCGTGGCAGCGCTTCTTGTCCCAGCCGAGCAGCTTGGGCACCACGGTGATGTTTTCCTCGATGGTCATGTTGGGGAACAGACCGATCTGCTGGATCACATAGCCGATGTTGCGGCGCAGGGTCACCTCGTCGATGCCGGTGGTGTCCTCGCCGTTGATCAGCACCCGCCCGGAGGTCGGTTCGATCAGCCGGTTGATCATCTTCAGGGTGGTGCTCTTGCCGCAGCCGGACGGGCCGAGGAACACGCAGATCTGCCCTTCGTCGACGGTCAGACTGACTTCGTTGACGGCTACGACGTCCTTGCCTTTCTGGTGGAATTTCTTGGTCAGCTTATCGAGTTGAATCATGTTCGAGTCCTCAGTGGGCGGCTTTCAGGCCACGGGGAGTGAGCGTTTTCTGCAGCCACTGCAAAAACAGGTCGGCGACGATGGCGAGCAGGCTCACCAGCACCGCGCCGACGAGAAGGGTGGCCATGTCGCTGCGACTGATGGCCGTGAGAATCAGCACGCCAAGGCCGCCGGCGCCGATAGTGGCGGCGATGGTCATCACGCCGATGTTCATCACCACGGCAGTGCGCACGCCAGCCAGAATGACCGGCACGGCGATCGGCAGCTCGACCATGCGCAGGCGCTGCCAGAAACTCATGCCAATGCCCTTACCCGCCTCGCGGATGCCCGGCTCGACGCTGCTCAATGCCAGGTAGGTGTTGCGCAGGATCGGCAGCAGTGAATAGAGGAACACGGCGGTGACGGCCGGCAGGGGCCCGAGGCCCTGGCCGAACTGCGAGTAGAACGGCAACAGCAGGCCGAACAGCGCGATGGCCGGCAGCGTCAGCACGACCGTGGCGGCGCCCTGCAGCGGTCCGGCAATCCACGGGAAGCGGGTCATCAGAATGCCCAGCGGCACGCCGATGACGATCGCCAGGCCGACGGCGATGCCGACCAGGGCGATGTGTTCACCGGTCAGGCTGACGACCTGTGCCCAGTCGATATGTTGAAAAGCGGTCATGAAATCCATATCAACGATCCCCCTCGATCAATTTCTGTTCACGAAGGAAGTCGGCGGCCACCGCAGCGGGCGTCTCGCGCTCGACGTCGACGCGGGCGTTGAGGCGACGCATGGTGGCGTCGTCCAGGCGCTCGGCCAGGGGTTTGAGCAGGGCTTCCAGATCAGGGTGCTCCTTCAGGTAGTCGGCATTCACCACAGGGGCTGCGGTGTAATCAGGGAAGTAGCCCTTGTCGTCCTCGAGCAGGCGCAGGCCAAAGGAGTCCAGACGGCCATCGGTGGTGTACACCAGGCCGACGAACACCTGGCCGTTGCGCAGCGCGGTATAGACAAGGCCGGGGTCCATCTGGCGGATCTCGTTGCGGGTGAAGCTCAGACCGTATTCCTTGACCAGCCCGTCGAGACCATCGGAGCGGTTGGCGAATTCGATATCCAGCGCCAGAAGACGATTGCCCTTGCCCGGCTGCTGCAGAGCCTCCGCCAGGTCGCTGATGCTCTTGATATCCGGGTGTTCCTCGGCGACCTTTTCCGGCAGCGCCAGGGCATAGGTGTTGTTGAAGCGGGTCGGCGCCAGCCAGATCGCGCCGGTCTTGGCATCCAGCTCCTTGACCCGCGCGTAGGCCGCGTCCTTGTCGAGGCGCTCGGTCACCTTGTTGTAGGCCACCAGCGAGGTGCCGGTGTATTCCCAGGTCAGATCAAGCTGGCCATTCTTCATGGCATTCCAGGCAATGGTGCTGCCCAGATTGCCGACGATGCGCGACTGATAGCCGTGGGGCTGCAGGTACTGCGCGGTGAGTTCCGAGAGGATCGCCTGCTCGGTAAATACCTTGGCGCCGATGCGAATTTCCGCCGCCTGGCTGGTAGCGGCCAGCAGCATGCCGAGGCCAAGAACAAATGACTTCATCAAGGTCTCCATTAGCGGGCCAGGCCTCGCTCGAACCAGAAACGGCTGACCGCGGCCACCAGGCCGTCGAGCAGCAGTGCCAGCAGGGCTGTGGCTGCCGCGCCCAGAATCAGCAATGGCTGATCTTCCAGAGCGATGGCCGGAAAGATCAGACTGCCGAGGCTGTTGGCGCCGATCAGAAAAACCAGCGGTGCAGTGCCAACGTTCAGCGCCAGCGCGACGCGCACGCCGCCAACGATGATCGGTACGGCGTTGGGCAACTCGACCTGCCAGAGCACCTGGCCGGGTGTCATGCCGATACCGGTGGCCGCTTCCTTCAGCGAACCCGGCACGTTGCGCAGACCTTCATAGGTGTTACGCACGATGGGCAGCAGTGAGGCGAGAAACAGGGCGAGCACCGCCGGGCCATTGCCGATACCGACGATGGACAGGGCAATCGCCAGCACCGCCAGCGGCGGCACGGTGTTGCCCACGTTGAACACCTGCATGATGCGCTCGGCACTGTGCTCGCGCCCCGGTCGACTGAGCAGGATGCCCGCGGGGATTCCCACCGCCAACGCTGCGAACATCGACAGGAACACCAGATACAGATGCGCCTGCAGGTAGAAGATGAGGTCTTCGCGGTGCGAAGCGAGCACTGCGGGGGTGATCCAGTGGATCAGCAAGGCCAGTACCGCAACCAGCGCCGCAGCGCCCAGCAGCACCTTGCCCAAGCTTTTCAACATGTTTCGACTCCAATCAGCGACGGGCAACAGCCCGTCGAGCTGGCCGGACGCGTTGCGCGTCAGCCGTCAAACACCGGAAGGGAACATCGCTCGCCAGACGTTCTGCATGCCTCTGCAAATGCGCCTCGCAGCCTTCCGGCCCATGGTTACTCGACCCTCACGAACGGCTCCGGTTCAACCTTCTTGCCATCGTTCTGCCATGTACCAAAAGGCCAGCAGCACCACACATCCGGTTACAACGCAGGTATCATCGGGCCTCCAGGGTGTTCGCCGGGATGGCGAACACCAGCCCTCAAAGGAGACCCTGTGCTCGACCTCGTAGCCGCTTTCATCGTCCTCACCACCCTGCTCACCTACGTCAACTACCGTTTCATACGCCTGCCACCGACCATTGGCGTGATGGCCACCGCGCTGATCTTCTCGCTGATCGCCCAGGGCCTGAGCCAGCTCGGCTACCCGCTGATCGAGCTCGAAGCGCAGGAAATCATTCGCCGCATCGATTTCTCCGACATCCTCATGACCTGGTTCCTGCCGGCACTGCTGTTCGCCGGAGCGCTGCACGTGGACCTCAGCGACCTGCGCAGCTACAAGTGGCCCATCGGCCTGCTGGCCACCGTCGGCGTGCTGATCGCCACCAGCGTGATCGGTACCCTGGCCTACTACATCTTCGCCCTGTTCGGCTGGCACGTGGATTTCATCTACTGCCTGCTGTTCGGCGCGCTGATCTCGCCTACCGACCCGATCGCGGTGATGGGCATTCTCAAGTCGTCGGGTGCACCGAAGCCGCTGGCGACCACCATCGTCGGTGAGTCGCTGTTCAACGACGGCACGGCGGTGGTGGTGTTCACCATCCTGCTCGGCATCCTGCAACTGGGCAGTACGCCAACGCTGGGCACGGTGAGCTGGCTGTTCATCCATGAAGCGGTTGGCGGGCTGCTGTTCGGCGCTGCGCTGGGCTATGGCGTGCTGCTGATGCTGCGCAGCATCGACCAGTATCAGGTAGAAGTGATGCTGACCCTGGCGCTGGTATTCGGCGGTGCGGCACTGGCTTCGCGCCTGCACGTTTCCGGACCGATCGCCATGGTGGTGGCCGGTCTGATCATCGGCAACATGGGCCGCAAGCATGCGATGTCGGATGAGTCGCGGCGTTACGTGGACGGTTTCTGGGAACTGATCGACGAAATCCTCAATGCCCTGCTGTTCGCCCTGATCGGCCTGGAGCTGCTGCTCCTGCCGTTCTCCTGGCTGCACATCATCGCGGCGTTCGTGCTTGGCGGCGCGGTACTGGTGGCCCGCCTGCTGACCGTGGCGCCGGCCATTCTGATCATGCGCCGCAGCGCGGGCGGGCGCCGCCAGGTGTCCCACGGTGCGATCCGCATCCTCACCTGGGGCGGCTTGCGCGGTGGCGTGTCGGTGGCCCTGGCACTGTCGCTGCCACTCGGCGAGGAGCGTGATCTGCTGCTGAGCCTGACCTACATCGTCGTGCTCACCTCGATCCTGCTGCAGGGGTTGTCCATCGGTCCGCTGGTCAGCCGCTTGTACCGCGACATGCCGCAAGCGGCTGTCGACGACCGCCACTGACCGGGCGCGCTGGCGATGACGCTATCGCCAGCCGTGACTCAAAGACGGGACTCGAGCACCAGCAGGTTGTTCTCCACCCGCCAGCCGATCCGATTGAGAAAGCTCATGCCGAGCAGCGCTTCGGCCGGCGAGGCGCCTTCCAGAACAACCGCCTCGACACCCAGCACCTGCAGCGCACCGACGCTGACCTTGTCCAGCGTCACGCGCCAGCCACGGGCAGTACCGCTGGCGGTGCTGACCTGGGTCGGCTGCCCCCGGGTACGGTAGTCGATGCCAAGGCGGCGGGCCTGATTCTCGTTGAGCGCCACCGAAGTGGCGCCGGTATCGACCAGAAACTGCTGCGCGCGGCCATTGATCGCGCCCTCGGCCCAGTAATGACCACCATTGCTGCGGGCGATGCTCAAGGTCTGTTTCTGCGGTTCGACGAAACCGCTGACGTTGTACTCGCGGCTGAGGCTGTAACTGCGCTCCACGCCGTCGACTCGCAACACGGCGCTGCGGCTGTCGGCACTCACCACCTGCACGCCACCCGGGCCACTCTGGCCGACACGCACCAGCTTGCGCTGGCCATCGACGGAAATCACCGCAGCCCCCGGAAACAGGCCTACAACCTGTACCTGCGGCGCAGCCAGACTCAGTTGAGCAGCCAGCAGGCCGGCCATGCCAAAGATCAATCGACGCATCCCTGCCTCTCTGCTAATCGAAGGGGTAGTGCTGGCCCCAGCGCTCGAAGACCGGACGCAGCGCGTCCTGCTCGACGAGTTGGGCCATACGCTGGTCGTACAGTTTCGCCAATGCCCGCCCACGCGGCGTATCGGCGAAGCCGATGTACAGGGGCAGGCGTATCAGATCGGTGACCCGGTACCTGGAGGTGTCGGCAGCGCCCGCGAGCACTTCCTGAACCTCCGGTTGGGCATCGATGTAGTAGTCGGCATGGTCGTAATCGAGCATCGGCAGGATGCCGCCACGGCGCAGCAATTCGTTGTAATGGGTGAGACCGGGGATGTAGCGCTGGTACTCGTAACCGCGCATCCATACCAGGCGCGAAGCGGAGAGCGTCTTCTGGTCCGGCAGCGGCTTGCTGGCCAGGCTCAGGGCGCTGATCAGGTCCGAATCGTAGTGCCAGGTGGGGTACACCACGCCACCGCTGACCTCGTTCTGATAAGACGCCACCCAGGCATCCGCCTCACCACGCTTCACCAGGCCGACGGATCGGGTGTAGGGCACGATCTGCATGTCCAGCTTGACCCCGGCGGGCTCGAATAACAGGCGCAGGATGTCCCAGGACAGGCCCGTACCGTCGGCATTGATTCGATCCACCCAGACATCGCTGGCCATGCGAATGTTCGCGGGCACGTCGTCGCTCGCCTGAACGCAGGCGCCGAGCGATAACAGCAGAGCCAGCCAGAAACCGCGAATCATCGCACCTCCAGGATTAGGCGAAGCCCAGGTTGGCCGCCAGGCCGTTGCTCCAGCCCCACACCAGGACCTGCATGGCCAGCCAGGCGAACACACCGGCCAACACATCGTCGAGCATGATGCCGAAGCCACCGTGCACGTGCCGGTCGATCCAGCGGATCGGCCACGGCTTGAGAATATCGAAGAAGCGAAATACCAGAAAACCCACCAACACCCAGCCCCACCCTTCCGGCACCAGCCACAGGGTGATCCACATGCCGACCATCTCGTCCCAGACGATACCCTCATGGTCGTGTACGCGCAGATCCTCGGCCACTTTGCCGCACAGCCAGACACCGAACAGCATGGTGACGCCCAGCATCAGCCAGTAGCCCCAGTCTGGCAACATCTGCCACAGCGGGATGAACGGCACTGCAACCATCGAGCCCCAGGTGCCTGGCGCTTTGGGCAACGTGCCGGAGCCGAAACCAAAGGCGATGAAATGCCAGGGGTTGCGCCACACGGAGGGCGGCACGAATTCGGCGGGGACTTGCTTGGGATGATCAGTCACGTTGCGATCCGAAATGTTGGTAGCCACGCTGCAGCGGCTGGATGGCTCGGCCTTCGGCGTCCTGCAGGTGTACGCCCTGTCCGGCCTCGACGCGACCGATCACGTGCACAGGCTGCCCCATGGCGCGCAGCCCGTCCAGCTTCTCGGCAGGCAGAGTAAAGGCAAGCACGTAGTCATCGCCACCGGCAAGCGCCAGCTGGCGTGCCGTTTCGTCGCCCGCACAGGCTCGCAGGGCTGCTGACAGAGGCAGGCGTTGCTGTTCGACGATCAGTGCCACGCCGGATGCCCGGGCGATATGCCCGCAGTCGGCGAGCAGGCCATCGGAGATGTCCAGCGCCGCCGTGGCCAGCCCGCGCAACGCCTGCCCCAGTGCCAACTGCGGTGACGGCGACCAGTAGTGGGCCAGCAACGCGTTGGCTTCCTCGCGCAGCGGCTGCTCGCCGAGAACGAAGGGCAAGGCACCTGCGGCGTCACCAAGCGAACCGCCGACACACAGCAGATCGCCTGCGCGCGCCCCGGCACGGGTCAGCGCCAGGCCCTTGGGCACACGGCCGAATACGGTCAGGGTCAGGCTCAACGGCCCACGGGTGGTATCGCCACCGATCAGGTGCACGCCGCAATGGCGCGCCATGCTTTCCAGCCCGGCGGTGAAATCGGCCAGCCAGTCAGGGGCAACGTCGGGGAGCGTCAGGGCCAGGGTGAAGGCAAGAGGTGTCGCCCCCATGGCGGCCAGGTCACTGACCGAAACGGCCAGGGCACGCTGGCCGAGTAACAGGCCCGCCGCATCGGCGGGAAAGTGCACACCGGCAACCAGGGTGTCGGTGGAGACCGCCAGTTGTTCATCGACGGGCACTTCCAGCAGGGCGCAGTCGTCGCCGATCCCCAGCACCACACCATCTGCCGCCTGCGCGCAGGCGGCAGCAGCGAAGTAATGACGGATCAGCTCGAACTCGCCCAACACACTCAGCGCTTGCTGTTGAAATCGCGGACTTCGTCGGCACGCAGCTTCGGCGCCAGCTTGTCCAGCACGCCGTTGACGAACTTGTGCCCGTCGGTGGCGCCGAACACCTTGGCCAGCTCGATGCCTTCGTTGATCACCACGCGGTACGGCACGTCGATGCGGTTGCGCAGCTCGTAGGTGGACAGACGCAGGATGGACAGCTCGACCGGATCGATCTCTTCCAGCGGACGATCGAGCAAGGGCTCGAAGGAACTGTCGATCTCGGTCTTCTGACGCGGCACGCCGTGCAGGATCTCGTGGAAGTAAGCCCCGTCGACCGCGCTGAAGTCGTTGTCGACACGGAACTGGGCCTCGATCTCGTTGAGCGCCTGCCCGGCGATATGCCAGGAGTACAGCGCCTGCATGGCCAGCGTACGCGCCTGACGGCGAGCCAGTACCTTGGCGCTTGGGCCCTTTTTGACCGGCTTGTTGTCGTTCTGGCTCACTTGGCCTCCAACTGCGCCAGCAGGCTGACCATTTCCAGGGCGGACAGGGCAGCTTCGGCACCCTTGTTGCCAGCCTTGGTGCCGGAGCGCTCGATGGCCTGCTCGATGGAGTCGACGGTCAGCACGCCGAAAGCGACCGGTACGCCGAATTCCATGGATACCTGGGCCAGGCCCTTGGTGCATTCGCCTGCCACGTATTCGAAGTGCGGCGTGCCGCCACGGATCACTGCGCCAAGGGCGATGATCGCGCTGTACTCGCCGCGCTGGGCGACTTTCTGGGCAACCAGCGGAATTTCGAACGCGCCAGGAGCACGGATGATGGTGATGTCGCTTTCGCTGATGCCATGGCGTACCAGGGCGTCGACGGCGCCGCTGACCAGGCTTTCGACCACGAAGCTGTTGAAGCGGCCGACCACCAGGGCGAAGCGGCCCTCGGGAGCGATGAAAGTACCTTCGATGGTCTTCAGTGTCATAGCGAGTTCTCGAGCTGTCTTTAAAGAGCCAGGGCATGCCGTGGCAGGCCCTGAAAATAGTGTCGGTGAGCTAACCGTAGCTCACCGTGACGGTCACCCGTTATTTCGGGGGCAGGTATTCTACAACTTCCAGATCGAAACCGGATATCGCATTGAACTTCATCGGCGCACTCATCAGGCGCATCTTGCGCACACCGAGGTCGCGCAGGATCTGCGAACCGGCACCGACCGTACTGTAGGTGCTCGGTGCCTTGCTGGCAGCACCATCCGCCTCGCGAATATGTGCCAGCACCTCGTCGCCATCCAGCGAATGGCCCAGCAGCAGTACCACGCCACTGCCGGCGTTGGCCACTTCGGTCATTGCCGCACGCAGGCTCCAGCGACCGGGTTGACGCACCATCAGCAGGTCGCGCATCGGGTCCATGTTGTGCACGCGTACCAGGGTTGGCTCTTCCGGACAGATGGTGCCCAGGGTCAGGGCCATGTGCACGTCGCCTTCCACCGAATCCCGGAAGGTCACCAGATTGAACTGGCCCACTTCACTGTCCAGCGGCTGCTCGGCGATGCGGGTCACGGTACGTTCGTGGATCAGCCGGTAGTGGATCAGGTCGGCGATGGTGCCGATCTTGATGCCGTGCTGCTCGGCGAACACTTCCAGCTCCGGGCGACGGGCCATGGTGCCGTCGTCGTTCATGATCTCGCAGATCACTCCGCTCGGCTCGTAGCCGCCCATCCGAGCCAGGTCGCAGGCCGCTTCGGTATGCCCGGCGCGGGCCAGGGTGCCGCCGGGCTGGGCCATCAACGGAAAGATGTGGCCGGGGCTGACGATGTCTTCGGCAACCGCGTTCTTCGCCGCCGCAGCCTGCACGGTGCGAGCGCGGTCAGCGGCGGAGATACCGGTGGTGACGCCCTCGGCGGCTTCGATGGAAACGGTGAACTTGGTGCCGAACCCCGAGCCGTTGCGCGGTGCCATGAGGGGCAGCTTGAGGGTTTCGCAGCGCTCGCGGGTCATCGGCATGCAGATCAGGCCGCGGGCGAAGCGCGCCATGAAGTTGATGTGCTCGGCGGTCACGCATTCCGAGGCGATGATCAGGTCGCCTTCGTTCTCACGGTCTTCGTCATCCATGAGGATGACCATCTTGCCGGCGCGAATGTCTTCGACCAGCTCTTCGATACTGTTGAGTGCCATGGTGGCGGTGTCCTTAATTCTTCAGGTAGCCGTGTTCGGCGAGAAAACCTTCGGTGAGCCCTGCGCTGCTGGGCTCTGCCGCCTTGTCACCGAGCAGCAGGCGCTCCAGGTAACGGGCCAGCAGGTCGACCTCCAGATTCACCCGACGCCCGGGGCGGTAGTCAGCCATGATGGTCTCGGCCAGGGTGTGCGGCACGATGGTCAGCTCGAACTCGGCGCCATCCACGGCGTTCACCGTGAGGCTGGTACCGTCGACGGTGATCGAGCCCTTGTGGGCGATGTACTTGGCCAGCTCACGCGGGGCACGCACCCTGAACTGGATGGCGCGGGCGTTCTCCTCACGGGAGACGATCTCGCCGACGCCATCGACATGGCCGCTGACCAGGTGACCACCCAGGCGGGTGGTAGGCGTCAGCGCCTTTTCCAGATTGACCCGGCTGCCGCTCTTGAGGTCGATGAAGGCGGTACGCGCCAGGGTTTCCCGGCTGACGTCGGCCCAGAAGCCGTCACCCGGCAACTCCACGGCGGTCAGGCACACGCCGTTGACGGCGATGCTGTCGCCCAGGGCCACATCGCCCAGATCGAGTTTGGCGGTCTTGACGTAGACACGCACGTCGCCGCCCTTGGGGGTGATGGCGGCGATGCTGCCGATGGACGCGATGATTCCGGTGAACATAAGTGCTCCTCGTCAGACCGGCAGTTCTTTGAGCTTGCGCAGCGTATCGGCACAGGTGCGCGCGGCCTCGGCGCCCTTGACCAGGAAGTGCTCGCGGAAGAACGTCTGGTGCTCTTCACCGGCATGGAAATGATGGGGCGTGAGAACCGCCGAGAACACCGGCACGTCGGTTTCCAGTTGCACCTGCATCAGGCCCTCGATCACCGCCTGGGCGACGAACTCGTGACGGTAGATACCGCCATCGACCACCAGCCCGGCAGCGACGATGCCAGCATAACGACCGCTCTTGGCCAGGCGCTTGGCATGCAGGGGAATTTCGAAGGCGCCGCCGACTTCGAAGCAGTCGATCTCGCTCGCTGCATAGCCCTGGCGCTGCATTTCTTCGAGGAAGGCGTTACGGGACTGATCGACGATTTCGCGGTGCCAGCAGGCTTGCACGAAGGCAACCCGGCGCACGTGAGAAGCAATGGACATGTTCAACTCCTGTTTATGGTTAAAACAGGGCAGCTTGGATCGATAGGGACATTACGGACGTCGGCAGCCGCAAGGGCGCCTTGTCAGGCAATCCCGCTCTCTCTTCATCCGGACTATACCGTCGGCTCCGGAATCGCACCGGATCTGCTGGACCCCGGGCGGCTGGTGCCGTACCGGGCGCTCGCGGGCTAGATGCGTTGCGCACCATTACCGCCGGTGGGGAATCGCACCCCGCCCTGAGAACGTTGTGGCCACGCTGTGCGGCCGACAGGCGTTTTACCATAGTTGCCGTGGCGGTGCACGGAGGGCGTGCCCCAGCGGCAACGCTCAGTCGCCGGAATCGGGCACCGCGATGATGCGCCAATCGTCACCCACGGCGCGCATATCGACGATCTTCAACGCTTTGGCCTCGGCCATCCGCGCCAGGGGCAGATCGAGTAACGGCCTGGCACTGGAGCCGAGGAACTTGGGCGCGACGAACAACTGGTACTCATCGACCAGCCCCAGACGGGCGAACGCACCGGCGAGTTTCGGCCCGGCCTCGACCAATACCTCGTTGGCACCACGGCCTGCCAGCTCCTGCAGCAATTTGCGCAAGTCGACATGGCCGTTGTTGCCGGGCATCGCCAGGAGTTCGTGGCCATCGTCGAGATAACGGTCGCGCGACGTCGCCGCCGCGCAGGTCGCCACCAGTGCCGGCCCCACCTGGAAGAACGGTGCACTCAGCGGTACCCGCAAGCGCCCGTCGATCAGCACGCGCAATGGCGGGCGAGCCTGAGCCAGCGCCGTGAGCTCGGCGCCCAGGCCCAGTTCGTCGGGACGCACCGTCAGACGCGCCGCATCGGCCAGCAACGTATCGGCCCCAGTCAGTACCACGCTGGAGCGCGCCCGCAACCGCTGCACCGCTGCGCGAGCGGCTGGCCCGGTGATCCACTGGCTTTCGCCGCTGGCCATGGCGGTGCGCCCGTCCAGGCTCATGGCCAGCTTGACCCGCACCAGCGGCAAGCCCTTTTCCATGCGTTTGACGAAGCCGGCATTGAGCGCCCGCGCCTCGCTTTCCAGCACGCCGCTCTGCACCGAGATGCCGGCGTTCATCAGCCTCAGCAGGCCACGACCGGCCACCTGCGGATTGGGATCCTGCATGGCCGCGACGACCCTCGCGACGCCTGCCTCGACCAAGGCATCGGCGCAAGGCGGCGTACGTCCGTGGTGGCTGCAGGGTTCGAGGGTGACGTAGGCGGTAGCACCACGCGCCTTGTCACCGGCCTGGCGCAGCGCATGAACCTCGGCATGGGGCTCGCCAGCCTTGGCGTGCCAGCCCTCACCGACGATCTTGCCGTCGCGCACGATCACGCAACCGACACGGGGATTGGGATGGGTGGAATACAGCCCCTTGCGCGCCAGCTCGAGCGCGCGCGCCATGAATGCCTGATCGCTGGTGCTCATCTCAGTCCTGATTGGGCTCGCGGGAAAGACGGTCGATTTCCTCGCGGAATTCGTTGAGATCCTGGAAGCGCCGGTACACCGAGGCGAAACGAATGTAGGCCACTTCGTCGAGCTTCTGCAGTTCGGTCATCACCAGTTCGCCCAGCACCAGCGACTTGATCTCGCGCTCGCCGGTGGCCCGCAGGCGGTGCTTGATATGGGCGATGGCCGCCTCCAGCCGCTCGATGCTCACCGGACGTTTCTCCAGTGCGCGCTGCATGCCTGCTCGCAGCTTGTCTTCGTCGAAGGGCTGGCGGCTGCCGTCCTGCTTGATCAGACGCGGCATCACCAGTTCGGCGGTCTCGAACGTGGTAAAGCGTTCACCGCAGGCCAGGCACTCTCGGCGGCGACGCACCTGATCGCCCTCGGCGACCAGACGGGAATCGATGACTTTGGTGTCGTTGGCGGAGCAAAAGGGGCAATGCATGGTCGGGAAAGCCAGGCGGGAAAGCCAGCATGGTAGCGCATCCCCCCGGCCCGGTGCCAAGCGCCGCAGGGCCACTTTCCTTTGCATTCGCCGTTGGCTATGGGGAGAATCCAGCCACTGCCCCGAGGAATTCCCCATGCCATTGCGCCCGCTCGCCCTGCTCAGTCTCGCCGCCTTGCTCGCCGCCTGCGCCAGCGAAACACCGCCACCCGCCGCACCACCCGCAGCGCCTGCGCCGAAACAGGAGCCAGCGGCAACGCCGGCACACCTGCGTGACCTCACCGGCACGCTACTCGACGTGCCAGCGGGCGCCGATGTGGAGCTGGCCCTGCTGACCATCAACGAACGCGGTCTGCCTAACAAGCTGCTGGGTAACATCCAGCTGCGCGGAACCGGCGCGCCGCTGCCGTTTCGCCTGCAGTTCAACCCCGAGAACTTCGACCAGGGCATCCGCGTGGAACTGCGTGGCCGGGTTCATCAGTCCGGCAAGCTGGTGCTGCACATGCCTAGCCAGTTGATCCGCCAGCCACAAAGCCAGGCGCTCGGCGAAGTACGCGTAACACCCGCGCTGTGACACCACCGCGCCACCTGCAGGCGGCCCTGAGTGAGCTGCTCGGCGATGCCCACCTGAGCGCGACCGCCCTGCCGGGTAGCGACCTGCGCCTGTGGTTGATCGACCCGGCGAACATGGATCGCTGCTTCAGCCCCGAGGAAACCCGGCGTATTCTCGAGGAGCCGCCTTACTGGTGCTTCTGCTGGGCCAGCGGCCTGGTGCTGGTGGACTGGCTGGCCCAGCACCCGCAATGGGTACGCGGCAAACGAGTACTGGATGTCGGTGCTGGCTCCGGCGTGGCAGCCATTGCCGCCATGCGAGCAGGCGCGGCGCAGGTGGTGGCCTGCGATCTGGACCCGCTTGCGCTGGCGGCCTGCAAGGCCAACGCCGAACTCAATGGCGTGCAGCTGGAGTATTCCAGCGACCTGTTCGCCGAGCGGCGCGACTACGACCTGGCGATAGTCGCCGACGTGCTCTACGACCGCGCCAACCTGCCCCTGCTCGACCGCGTTCTCGAACATGCCCGACAGGTGCTGGTGGCCGACTCGAGAGTGCGCGACTTCAGCCACCCGGCCTACCGCCGCATCGGCGGCCTGGAGGGCTGTACCTGGCCGGACCTGGCTGAGCCCGAAACCTTCCGCCACGTCAGCCTCTATCATGCCGACGGCGGCCCCTTGTAGCCGCGCACCGGCGCCCACATTTATAGTCATCTCCAATTAACCACTTTCCGCCCGGACAGAGACCGACCATGAGCGACACCCCGTACATCTTCGATATCAATGGCGCCGTCCAGTTTGAACAGCTGGTGATCGAGAACTCGTTCAGCAAACCGGTACTGGTGGACTTCTGGGCCGACTGGTGTGCGCCGTGCAAGGCGTTGATGCCCCTGCTGACGCAGATCACCGAGGGCTATCAGGGCGAACTGCTGCTGGCCAAGGTCAACTGCGATATCGAACAGGAAATCGTCGCGCGCTTCGGCATCCGCAGCCTGCCGACCGTGGTGCTGTTCAAGAATGGCCAGCCGGTCGACGGTTTTCAGGGGGCGCAACCCGAGTCGGCGATCCGCGCCCTGCTCCAGCCCCATGTTCCAGAACCTCAGGCGCCCGAGGCCGATCTGCTGGACGTCGCCCAGGAAGCCTTCGCCGATGGCCGCATCGGCGAAGCCGAAGCCCTGCTCAAGCAAAAGCTCGGCGAGGACAACAGCAACGCTGCCGCACTGATTCTGTATGCACGCTGCCTGGCAGAGCGCGGCGAACTGGGTGAGGCGCAACAGGTACTCGATGCCGTCCAGGGTGATGAACACAAACAGGCCCTGGCCGGAGCCCGCGCGCAACTGACCTTCCTGCGTGAAGCGGCCGATCTGCCGGATGCCGCCACCCTGAAGAGCCGTCTGGCGCAGAACGCCGAGGACGACGAAGCCGCCTATCAACTGGCCATTCAGCAGCTCGCCCGCCAGCAGTATGAGCCGGCTCTGGACGCCCTGCTGAAACTCTTCGTGCGCAACCGCAACTACGCCGACGGCCTGCCGCACAAGACGTTGCTGCAGGTGTTCGACCTGCTCGGCAACGACCACCCGCTGGTAACCACCTACCGCCGCCGGGTGTATCAGGCGCTCTATTGATTCCGAGAACCTGTCCCGTAGCCGACTGTGTGAAAACTACTGCGCTCGATCATGCGGCCTGGTAGGAACCCGCCTGCGGGCGATGTAACGTTGATTTCGACATCGCTATCGCCGGCAAGCCGGCTCCTACCGATACCTGCCGGCTACGGCTGCTCTACCCAGCAATAAACCGGCGCATCCGGGCCGGTTTCCATGCGCACCTGCTCGCAATGACGCAGGCGCACCAACAACCGCTTGCCCGCCACCTCACCGCCAGCCAGTGCGGCCAGTTGCGCCAGCAACTGCGGCCCCTCGATGCGTCCGGCCCGGCGCAACAACTCGAGCACCGTTTGCCATTGCCCGTCCTGATCGGGCTGAACGGCCTGAGGGCTAACAGCGGCCGGGCTCTGCAGCGACCCCGGCACGGCGGCCGCCAGCTGCGCCCAGTCCTGGGGGTCGAGCTCCACCGTCAAATCCACCGGCCAGTCACCGATCCGTCCACGTATACGCACCATCACCACCTCCGAACTTTCCGGATGCCATGCTCCCACAGGCAGGCAAACCAAGCATCCCCTCTATCTCCGTCCATAAATTTGTTATAACGTATCAACAACTTTCACGCACCGGAGCCCTCTCATGCGCCGCCTACTGCTCGCCCTGCCCTTCGCCCTGCTTCCCCTGGCCGCTGCTCACGCGCAGAATCATGACCACGATCACGACCATGAACACGGTAGCCTCGGCAAGCATGAGCACGGCGTCGCCACGCTGAACGTCGCGCTCGAGGGCAACGAGCTGGAGATCGAACTGGAAAGCCCGGCCATGAACATCGTCGGTTTCGAGCACGCGGCAACCAGCGAGGCCGACAAGAAAACCGTCGCTGCCGCTCGCGCCTTGCTGGAAAAACCACTCGCCCTGTTCAGCCTGCCCGCTGCTGCCGGTTGCAGCCTCACCGAGCATGAACTGAAAAGCCCGCTGTTCGGCAACGATGACCATGATCACGATGAAGCTGCCGCTGGCCACGATCACGACCATGAGCACAGCGACATCGATGCCGACTACAGCTTCACCTGCAAGCAGCCGGACGCCCTGAAGACGCTCGACCTGTCGGCCTTCTACAAGCAGTTCCCGGCGACCCAGAAGATCAACGTGCAACTGATCGGCCCAAGCGGCCAGCAAGGTGTCGAGTCGACGCCAGCCAATGCACAATTGAAGTTCTGATCGGCCTCGCGGACGCCTCCAGCTGGAGGCGTTTGCATTCGCACATGTCCTGCAACACCCCTCGGGGCAGCATTTCGCGCCCATAGGGGCACCTGTAAAAACGTAGGCGAGGCAGTCAGCGCGAGGCAAAACAGGCAAACGAGTATTTTGATTGGACTCGCATTCGAGCCTGTTTTTAACGTCACGATGACAACGCAGGTAGTTTTTAGAGGTGCCCATGACTGGCACACTTGCCCCCGTCACCTCAATCGCCAGCAGCCCCCATGACCTCAGCACTGATCGAACTCACCGACCTCGGCTTCGCCTGGCCCGGCCAGGACGAGCTTCTGGATATTCCGAACTTTCATCTGCAGCGCGGCGAGACCCTGTTTCTCAAGGGCCCCAGCGGCAGTGGCAAGACCACCCTGCTCGGATTGCTCGGCGGTGTGCAGAAACCTGGCCGAGGCAAGATTCGTCTGCTCGGCGAGGATCTCGCCGCCCTCTCGGCCGCCCGCCGGGATCGTTTCCGTGTCGACCACACCGGCTACATCTTCCAGCAATTCAACCTGCTGCCCTTTCTCAGCGTTCGCGCCAACGTCGAGCTGCCCTGCCGCTTCTCCAGCCTTCGCGCACAACGTGCAGCGCAGCGCTATGGCAGCGTGGATCAGGCGGCGGCGAAACTGTTGGAACACCTCGGCCTGCGCCCGGAGTTGCTCGAACGGCGTGCGGATTCGCTGTCCATCGGCCAGCAACAGCGCGTAGCCGCGGCTCGCGCACTGATCGGCCAGCCGGAACTGGTGATTGCCGACGAACCGACTTCGGCGCTGGACGCCGATGCGCGTCAGGCGTTCCTCGAGCTGCTGTTCGGCGAATGCCGTGATGTCGGCGCCAGCCTGCTGTTCGTCAGCCACGACCAGAGCCTGGCCCCGCTGTTCGACCGCAGCCTGTCGCTGGCCGAACTGAACCGCGCCAGCAAACCCCAGGAGGTCTGAGGTGTTCCTGTTACGACTCGCCTTGGCCAGTCTGGCCAACCGCCGCTTCACCGCTCTGCTCACGGTCTTCGCCATCGCCCTGTCGGTGTGTCTGCTGCTCGCCGTGGAGCGGGTGCGCACCGAAGCCCGCGCCAGCTTCGCCAATACCATCAGTGGTACCGACCTGATCGTCGGCGCCCGTTCCGGCAGCGTGAATCTGCTGCTGTACTCGGTGTTCCGTATCGGCAATGCCACCAACAACATCCGCTGGGACAGTTTCGAGAAGCTCGCCGCGCACCGCCAGGTCGACTGGGCCATCCCGATTTCCCTGGGCGACTCGCACCGGGGCTACCGGGTGATGGGCACCGACACGGGTTATTTCGACCATTACCACTATGGTCGTGGCCAGGCATTGCAGGTTGCCCAGGGCGAACGCTTTCACGATCTGTTCGACGTGGTGCTTGGCGCCGAAGTGGCCCAGGCCCTGAACTACAAGCTCGGCGACAAACTGGTGCTGTCCCATGGCGTGGCGGCCATCAGCCTGCAGCAACACGATGACAAGCCGTTCGTGGTCAGCGGCATCCTCGCCCGCACCGGCACGCCCGTGGATCGCACCCTGCATATTTCCCTGGAGGGCATGGAAGCGCTGCATGTCGACTGGCAGAACGGTGTCCCCGCCCGCGGTGCTGGCAAGATAAGCGCTGAACAGGCCCGTGAGATGAATCTGCAGCCCAAGGCCATCACCGCGGTGATGCTCGGCCTGAAGAGCAAGATCGCCACTTTCGCAGTCCAGCGCGAGGTCAACGAGTACCGCGGCGAACCGCTGCTGGCGATTCTCCCTGGCGTTGCCCTGCAGGAATTGTGGAGCCTGATGGGCACGGCGGAGAAGGCGCTGTTCGTGGTGTCGCTGTTCGTCGTACTGACTGGGTTGATCGGCATGCTCACGGCCATCCTCACCAGCCTCAACGAGCGGCGCCGGGAGATGGCCATCCTGCGTTCGGTGGGCGCACGGCCGTGGCACGTCGCCAGTTTGCTGATCCTCGAAGCCTTCTCGCTGGCAGTGGCTGGCGTCGTCGCCGGTGTCGCCCTGCTGTACGGCGGCATCGCCGGTGCACAGGGCTATGTGCAGGCCAACTACGGGCTGTATCTGCCATTGAGTGCACCGACACCCTATGAGTGGACGCTGCTCGGCGCTATTCTGGCGGCCGCTCTGCTGATGGGCTGCGTACCGGCCTGGCGGGCCTATCGGCAGTCATTAGCAGATGGTCTGTCCATCCGCCTCTGAGAACCTACTCACGATCGGCTGCGCGTCGGCCCTGCGGCGTTGAAAACAAGCTCGGAAAGCTCATTTACATCAGTAAACTCCGCTTCCTCGCTTATTTTCACCTTGCAGGGCTCTAGCTCGCACAATCGTGAATAGGTTCTGAATATTCGGAGCCGGCAGCGGCTCCGTTTTCAATCAAGAGGTAGTGTCATGTTTCGCGCTCTGCTCATCGCCCTTCTCATGACCCTGGCGGCTCCGCTATGGGCAGCCGAACTGCGTACGCTGAACTGGCAGGAGCTGATCCCCAAGGATGCACCGCCGCAGATCGCCCAGATGACGCCGATGCATGACATGTCGCAGTTGGGTGACGCGCTGTCCGAAGGGGGCGCCGCTTCTCTGCAGCAGTTTCCGTCCGCGCCGGTGGTCAAGGAGATGGAAGGCCAGCAGGTCAAGATTCCGGGCTACATCGTGCCGCTGGACGTGACCGAGGAAGGCCGTGTTACCGAGTTCCTGCTGGTGCCCTACTTCGGCGCCTGCATCCACGTACCGCCACCACCCTCCAACCAGATCATCCATGTCACCGCCGAACTGGGCGTGCTGCTCGACGCGCTGTACCAGCCGTTCTGGATCGAGGGCCCACTGAAGGTCGAGCACAGCAGCAGCGAGCTGGCCGAAGTCGGTTATCAGATGGCAGCGGACAAGATCTACCCGTACGAGCTGCCGGCCAACTGACATCGTGGCAAAAAGTCGCACCCTGCCGGCCATGAGCATTGAGCTGAGTCAAAGGACGCTTCGCCAGGCGCCCTAACCTGACGTCATCCGAGATTATCGTATGACCCGTTAGGAGCTCACCATGTACAAGTCGCTGTTCTCTGCCTCTCTGATCGCCCTGGCGCTGGCTGCCCCTGCGGCGCAGGCGCACCAGGCCGGAGATATCCTCGTGCGCGCGGGCGCCATCACGGTCAATCCGAAGGCCGAGAGTTCCACGGTCAAGGTCGACCGTGGCGGCCTCGCCGGTACCGACCTGGGCGGCAAGGCGACCATGAGCAGTGACACGCAGCTGGGCCTCAACTTCGCCTACATGCTCACCGACAACATCGGCCTCGAGCTGCTTGCCGCAACACCGTTCGAACACGACGTGAAAATCAAGGGAACCGCGCTGGATGCCGCCAACGGTAAACTCGGCACCTTGAAACACCTGCCGCCGACCCTGAGCGTGGTCTACTACCCGCTCGACTCGAAATCGGTGTTCCAACCCTATATCGGCGCCGGCATCAACTACACCTGGATCTACGACGAGCACGTGGGCAGCCGCGCCACCTCGGCCGGCTTCGACAATTTCCGGGCGAAGAATTCCTGGGGCCTGGCCTGGCAGATCGGTGCCGACTACATGCTCACCGACAACCTGCTGATCAACGCCCAGGCGCGCTACATCGACATCGACACCACCGCCTATGTCGACCATCCCGGCCTCGGCGTGCGCGCCAAGGTCGACGTCGACGTCGATCCGTTCGTGTACATGGTTGGCCTGGGCTACAAGTTCTAAGCGCGCGACAAGGCGACAGCGGACATCGTTATGGCGCCGTGACGCGGCGCCTTGGTGGGCGCCGCCTGCAGTTCGCAGTGGGAGCGGGCCGCGCCCGCGATTCGCGCGCATGGCGCGCTCCCACAATGACGAAGCTGGCGCCTTGTCAAAGCCCGATAACGCAGAAAGCCGGCATTGCCGGCTTTCTGCGTTTCAGGAACATGGCAGCTCAGCTATTGAGCAACGCGGCCAGCCCATCGCGCAATGTGGTCTGCGCGGGCAACTGATAATGCGTGGCCAGGCGACCATTGTCTGCGCGGGAATGACGGATGTCGCCCGCCCGTGGATCGAGGTGGGTGACTGCCGGCAGGCCGCCAAGCAGCTCGCCGATCTGCGCCAGCAGTTGCTTGAGGCTTACGGTCTGGTTCCAACCGACGTTCACCGCGCCTTGCGCTACCTGCTCGGCGTCCAGCGCCTGCTGCAGCAACTCGACCAGATCGGCGACATAGAAGAAATCGCGGGTCTGCTCACCGTCGCCGAACACACTGATCGGCAGCCCCTGCTGGGCGCGCTGAGTGAAGATGCTGATCACCCCGGAATACGGCGAGGACGGATCCTGACGCGGGCCGAAGACGTTGAAGAAGCGGAAGATCGCCGGCTCCAGGCCATGCTGGCGCGCGTAGAACTCCAGGTAATGTTCGCTGGCCAGCTTGTCGGCTGCATAGGGCGTCAGCGGTGCCTTGGCGGTGTTTTCATCGATCGCCAGCCCCTCCCCGTTGTTGCCGTAGACCGCGGCGCTGGAGGCGAACACCACACGTCGCACGCCGTGCTCGCGCATGGCCTCGCAGATGTTCAGGGTGCCGATGAAATTGCTCTGGTGAGTACTGACCGGATCGTCCACCGACGCCTGCACCGACGCCACGGCGGCGAGATGCACCACCGCGCCACAGCCGGCCACGGCGCGACTGACGAGCCCGGCGTCTGCCACATCGCCCTCGATGAAGGTCAGCCGCGGATCGTTCACCGGCAGATTGGCCAGTTTGCCCATGGACAGGTTGTCCAGCACACGAACGCTGTGGCCGCGCGCCAGCAGGGCGTCGATCAGGTTGGAGCCGATGAAACCGGCACCGCCGGTAACGAGAATGGGTCGATCAGACATGACGATAGTACTGCTCCAGCAGGCTCGGCAGGCCGGCACGCCAGGCGCGCGGCTTGACGCCGAAGGTGTGAAGGATTTTCTTGCACGACATCACGCCGTGCTGCGGCTCTTCGGCAGCGTCGCCCCGCAGGGCGTGGGCCTGGCCGGATATCTCCTCGAGGAGGTTCTGGCGCATGTGCCGTGCCTCGCCCAGGATCGCCTGACCGAGTGCCAGCGATGTAGTCGCCTCATGCCCGCCGTAGTGGTAAGTGCCCCACAGCGGCGCAGCGCAATCGAGCTGCTTGAGCACGGCCAGAATGACTCGGGCGGCATCGTCTACCGGCGTCGGGTTGCCTCGCCGATCATCGGCCAGGAACAGCGCTTCTTCGCGCTCGGCGCGCACCAGAAAACGCGCCAGCAGCCCATCCGGGCTGTCATCGAGCAACCAGCCGAAGCGCAGCAGCACATGCCGCGGGCACAGGGCTCGGACACTCTGCTCCATGCGGGCCAGCACCTGCCCCCGCAAGCCGAGCGGCTGCGCCTCATCCTTTTCGTTGTATGCGGTGGCGCGAGCGCCGTCGAACACACGGTAGCTGGACGGTTGCAGCAGACGAATATCGTGATGCTGACAGAGCTCGGCAAGGCGTTCCACGGCGCGTTCCTGCGCGACGAAACGCTCCTCGCTGACCTGCGAAGCCTGGAACCAGTCGAAATAATAGGCAAGGTTGATCACCGCATCGGGGCGGGTATCGTCGACCAACTGGGTCAGGCTGGCGGCATCCCAACCCTGGGCCGGCGGGCGGGGTGCGAGGAAACCGATGTCTTCTTCGGCTCCCAGGCGAATCAACGCCCGACCCAGCGTACTGCCGCCACCCAGTAACAACAGGCGCATGCGCATAACGAAACTAGAGGCTCCACAATCAGGTTTGAGCGTGCACCGCGCAATGGCGCGCCAGCCGCTGAATTCTCGGCAGATCCCGGACGGTTCAGCCCTATGGCCTGCATTTTGCTGTTTTTACCCCGCGGCGTCATCAACCACGAACTACCTTGACGCACGTCGATGGATCAAGGACACCTGGTCACTGAATCGGCATCCCCGGCAACCGCAGCCGGATGCGGTGGTCATAGTGCCAAGCGAAGAAGAGATGAAAGGACAGAAAATTTGAGAAAGCTGATGTTCCTGGCCTGCTGCGCGGTACTCGCCTACGGCCTGTTCCGACCGGAGCCGCCGCCGGACCTGTTCGACGAATCGGACAAATTCCTCCACCTGCTGGCCTTTGCCGGCCTGTCGCTGGTCAGCCGTATCGCCTTCCCGACCGTGCCAGGCTGGGCGCTCTGGAGCCTGCTCTACATTCAGGCGCCGCTGCTGGAATGGCTGCAGCACTACTTCCAGCCTAGTCGCGAATTCAGCCAGCTGGACGTTCTTGCCAACCTGTGCGGCATCAGCATCGCGCTGGTGCTGTGGATCTGCCAGGGCCTGCTGCGCAAACGCTTCTTCAGCCCAGCCTGAAATTGGCAGCAAGCGAAACGAAAAAGGCCCCGCATTGCGGGGCCTCTTGCTGTCACGGCTGACGATCAGAACGGAATATCGTCATCGAAACTGTCGTAGTCCTGAGCCGGCTGCGGCTTCTGCTGTTGCGGAGCGGACTGGCGCGGAGCCTGTTGCTGCGGCTCGCGCTGCGGTGCCGGGCGCGACTGACGCGGGGCGGAGTCGCCACCGCCAGCGTTGTCCGGACGGCCACCAAGCAGCTGCATGGTGCCCTGCATGTCGACGATGATTTCAGTGGTGTAACGCTTCACACCGTCCTTTTCCCACTCGCGGGTCTGCAGCTTGCCCTCGATGTAGACCTGAGAACCCTTGCGCAGATACTCACCGGCAATTTCCGCAACCTTGCCGAACAGCGAAACACGGTGCCACTCGGTCTTTTCGACCTTCTGCCCGGTCTGCTTGTCCGTCCACTGCTCGCTGGTAGCCAGACTCAGGTTGGTCACGGCGTTGCCGCTGGGCAGATAGCGCGTTTCCGGATCCTGTCCGCAGGTACCGACCAGAATGACTTTGTTAACCCCACGGGCCATAACGCTCTCCTACTTTCAGCACGTCACCGGCGCCGCTTCGATCAAGCGCTGCAGCGACGTGCGATCCAATTGTTGGGTATCCACTTTCACATAAATGGCGGCTTCTTCGGCCACCACGACGGCATCCGCCACTCCGGGCACTGCCTGAATTCGCTCGGCCAGACCTGCTTCCTGTAACGCCGCAGTCGATAGCGGCAAACGCAGGCTGGTTACATACGGCGGTTCGCGCATAGTAACAGCAAAGGCCAGCCAAAGAAGCGTCAACAGCGCACAGCCACCGAACACGCCGGGCAGACCATGATGCTGATACAGCCAGCCACCCATGATGCCGCCCAGGGCCGAGCCGAGGAACTGGCTGGTCGAATAGACCCCCATCGCGGTGCCTTTGCCACCTGCTGGCGCCACCTTGCTGATCAGCGATGGCAGCGAGGCCTCCAACAGGTTGAACGCGGTGAAGAACACCACGATGCCAAGCACCAGATTGCGCAAACCATGGCCGAACGCCCAGAAATACAGCTCACAGCAAAGCAGGACGATCACCGAGCCGATCAGCACACGGCGCATCTGACGCTTCTTCTCGCCGTAGATGATGAATGGCACCATCAGGAAAAAACCACCGAGCAGTGCGGTCAGGTACACCCACCAGTGCTGCTCCTTGGGCAAGCCGCCCTGCTCCACCAGAGCCAGCGGCAGAGCGATGAAGCTGGCCATCAGGATGGCGTGCAATGCGAAGATGGCGAAGTCCAGACGCAGCAGGTCAGGATGCTTGAGGGTCGGCCACAGCGCCTGTTTGGCGACCCCGGATTCACGGTGCTGCAGCGGCCCGGCGCTGGATGGCACCAGGCCGGCGACAATCACTATCCCCAGCAGCGCCATGGCGCCAGTGGCCAGGAACAGGCCGGACAACCCGAACGCCCGGGTCAGCAGCGGCCCGACCACCATGGCGACGGCGAAGGACAGACCGATGCTCATGCCGATCATGGCCATCGCCTTGGTGCGGTGCTGTTCGCGGGTCAGATCGGACAGCAGCGCCATTACCGCCGCGGAAATCGCCCCGGCGCCCTGCAGCACGCGACCGGCGATCACCCCCCAGATGGAGTCGGCGTTGGCCGCCAGCAGACTGCCTGCGGCAAACACCACGAGGCCGAAGTAGATAACCGGTCGCCGACCGATGCGATCGGACAGCACACCGAAGGGAATCTGCAGAAAGGCCTGGGTCAGGCCGTAGGCGCCGATGGCCAGGCCGATCAGAGCCGGGGTTGAACCGGCGAGCTCTTGCCCATAGGTAGCCAATACCGGCAGTACCATGAACATGCCCAGCATGCGGAATGCGAATACCAGTGCCAGCCCACCGGCTGCCCGAGTCTCCGCGCCACTCATGCGTTCGCTGTGCGAATCGCGCATCGTCGATAACCTGTTGAAACAAGCCAGCGATTCTACCAGTCGAAACCCTACTGGCACAGCAGCGGCGCTTTGCCGCACGGCTGTCGCCCCCCGTATACTCGGCGGTTTATCCGCCCGCCACGCGAGGCTGCGACCAGAGCCTTTCTTTTACGAAGCGATGACAACGTAGGCAGCTTTTAGAGGTTCCTTGTGGACAAGATTTTGATCCGGGGTGCTCGCACCCACAACCTGAAGAACATCGACCTGACCCTGCCACGCGACAAGCTGATCGTGATCACCGGCCTGTCCGGCTCGGGCAAGTCATCCCTGGCGTTCGACACTCTGTATGCCGAGGGTCAGCGCCGTTACGTCGAGTCGCTGTCGGCCTATGCCCGGCAGTTCCTGTCGATGATGGAAAAGCCCGACGTCGACACCATCGAAGGCTTGTCGCCGGCCATCTCCATCGAGCAGAAGTCCACCTCGCATAACCCGCGCTCGACGGTCGGCACCATCACCGAGATCTACGATTACCTGCGCCTGCTCTATGCACGCGCTGGCCAACCGCGCTGCCCGGATCACGATCTGCCACTGGAAGCGCAAACCGTCAGCCAGATGGTCGACCAAGTGCTCGCCCTGCCCGAAGGCAGCAAGCTGATGCTGCTGGCTCCGGTGATTCGCGAGCGCAAGGGCGAGCACTTGGCCGTGTTCGACGAGCTGCGCGCCCAGGGCTTCGTGCGTGTACGGGTCAACGGCAAGCTCTATGAGCTGGATGAGTTGCCGAAGCTCGACAAGCAGAAGAAGCACAGCATCGATGCCGTGGTCGACCGCTTCAAGGCGCGTGGCGATCTGCAGCAGCGCCTGGCCGAGTCGTTCGAGACGGCACTCAAGCTGGCCGATGGCCTGGCCCTGATCGCGCCCATGGAAGGCGAAGACGGTGAGGAGATCATCTTTTCCGCGCGCTTCGCCTGCCCGGTGTGCGGCCACTCGATCAGCGAGCTGGAACCCAAGCTGTTCTCCTTCAACAACCCGGCCGGTGCCTGCCCGACCTGCGATGGCCTGGGCGTGAAGCAGTTCTTCGATGCCAAGCGCCTGGTCAACGCCGAGCTGACCCTGGCCGAAGGCGCGATACGCGGCTGGGACAGACGCAACGTTTACTACTTCCAGATGCTCGGCTCGCTGGCCTCGCATTACGGCTTCAGCCTGGACACGCCTTTCGGCGAGCTGGACAACGACCACCAGAAAGTGATTCTCGGTGGTAGCGGCTCGCAGAACGTCGACTTCAAGTACCTCAACGACCGGGGCGACATCGTCAAGCGCTCGCATCCGTTCGAAGGCATCGTGCCCAACCTAGAGCGCCGCTATCGCGAGACCGAGTCGACCAGCGTGCGCGAAGAACTGGCCAAGTTCCTCAGCACCCAGCCCTGCCCCGACTGCCGTGGCACTCGCCTGCGTCGTGAAGCGCGTCACGTCTGGGTCGGCGAGAAGACCCTGCCGGCGGTGACCGGCATGCCGATCGGTTCGGCCAGCGACTACTTCGGGGGCCTGACCCTGGAAGGTCGACGTGGCGAGATCGCCAGCAAGATTCTCAAGGAAATCTGCGAACGCCTGCAGTTCCTGGTCAACGTCGGCCTCGACTACCTGACCCTGGATCGCAGCGCTGACACCCTGTCCGGTGGTGAGGCGCAGCGCATTCGCCTGGCCAGCCAGATCGGCGCCGGCCTGGTGGGCGTCATGTACATCCTCGACGAGCCCTCCATCGGCCTGCACCAGCGCGACAATGAGCGCCTGCTCGGCACCTTGCGCCACCTGCGCGATATCGGCAATACGGTGATCGTGGTCGAGCACGATGAGGACGCCATCCGCATGGCCGACTACGTGGTCGACATCGGCCCGGGCGCAGGGGTGCACGGCGGCCGGATCGTCGCCGAAGGCACGGCAGAAGAAGTCATGGCCCATCCGGACTCGGTAACCGGCAAGTACCTGTCCGGCCGGGTCAAGATCGCCGTGCCGGCCAAACGCACACCGCGCAACAAGAAGCTGTCGCTGAAGATCAAGGGCGCCCGCGGCAACAACCTGCAGAACGTCAACCTGGATATCCCCATCGGCCTGCTGACCTGCGTGACCGGTGTATCGGGCTCGGGCAAGTCGACGCTGATCAACAACACCCTGTTCCCGCTCAGCGCCACCGCACTGAACGGCGCCACCACGCTGGAAGCGGCGGCCCACGACAGCATCGACGGCCTGCAGCATCTGGACAAGGTGGTGGACATCGACCAAAGCCCCATCGGTCGTACGCCGCGCTCCAACCCGGCCACCTATACCGGGCTGTTCACGCCGATCCGCGAGCTGTTCGCCGGTGTTCCCGAATCGCGCTCGCGGGGTTACGGCCCAGGGCGCTTCTCGTTCAACGTCAAGGGTGGGCGCTGCGAAGCCTGCCAGGGCGATGGCCTGATCAAGGTGGAGATGCACTTCCTGCCGGATATCTACGTGCCCTGCGACGTGTGCAAGAGCAAGCGTTACAACCGCGAGACACTGGAGATCAAGTACAAGGGCAAGAGCATCCACGAAGTGCTGGAGATGACCATCGAGGACGCCCGCGATTTCTTCGATGCAGTACCGGCACTGGCGCGCAAGCTGCAGACGCTGATGGACGTGGGCCTTTCGTACATCAAGCTGGGGCAGTCGGCGACTACTCTGTCCGGAGGCGAGGCGCAGCGGGTCAAGTTGTCACGCGAGCTGTCCAAGCGTGATACCGGCAAGACCCTGTACATCCTCGACGAGCCGACCACCGGCCTGCACTTCGCCGATATCCAGCAGTTGCTGGACGTGCTGCACCGCCTGCGCGATCACGGCAACACCGTGGTGGTGATCGAGCACAACCTCGACGTGATCAAGACCGCCGACTGGCTGGTAGATCTCGGCCCGGAGGGCGGTTCCAAGGGTGGCCAGATCATTGCCGTCGGCACGCCCGAAGAAGTCGCCGAAATGCCGCAATCGCATACCGGGCACTTCCTCAAGCCGCTGCTGGAGCGTGATAGGGCCTGACCCAGCGGCCTGAAACGAAAACGCCCCGCAGATGCGGGGCGTTTTTTTGCCGCGATTCTTACATCTGGCTTTGCAGGTACTTTTCCAGGCCCAGCTTGCCGATCAGTTGCAGCTGAATCTCCAGCCAGTAGGCGTGATCTTCCTCGGTGTCCTTGAGCTGCAGCAGCAGGATGTCGCGGCTCTGATAATCCTGATGGCGCTCGCACAGCTCGATACCCTTGCTCAACGCTGCACGCACCTGATACTCGAGGGCCAGGTCCAGCTTCAGCGCATCGGGCACTGTCTGGCCGAAGGTGAAGGCATCGGGAACCATGTCCGGCACGCCTTCCAGGAAGATGATGCGCTTGAGCAGCGCGTCGGCGTGCTGAGTCTCTTCTTCCATCTCGTGATTGATGCGCTCGTAGAGTTTGGTGAAACCCCAGTCCTCGTATAGACGCGAGTGGATGAAGTACTGATCGCGCGCGGCCAGCTCGCCTTTCAACAGGGTTTTGAGGTAATCGATGACTTCGATGTGGCCCTTCATGGGGGAAAATCCTTGGTGCAGCGGATGGAATGGGTGAATGCTCGACCCATCATCCGTCGCGGTCAAGTAAAAAGCACAACGCCCCCGTGAGGAGGCGTTGGTTACAGCGGCTCACCAGGCCGGACGCAAGCGCCCGGACGGGAATCAGGCGAGGTCGAAACGGTCGAGGTTCATGACCTTGGTCCAGGCAGCCACGAAGTCTTCGATGAAGCGGGCATCGGCACTGGCATAGACTTCGGCCTGGGCGCGCAGGATGGCGTTGGAGCCGAACACCAGATCGACACGCGTGCCGGTCCACTTCACCTCACCGCTTTTGCGATCGCGCCCTTCGTACAGATTGGCGTCGCCTGGCACTGCCTTCCACGCCGTACCCATGTCGAGCAGGTTGACGAAGAAGTCATTGCTCAGCGCCCCCGGCCTGTCGGTGAGCACACCGTGGCCAGCACCACCCACGTTGATATTGATCGAGCGCAGGCCACCGATCAGCACGGTCAACTCAGGCGCGGTCAAGGTCAAAAGCTGCGCCTTGTCGATCAGCAACGCTTCGGCGGGTACGCTGTAGCGCCCCTTGAGGTAGTTGCGGAAACCGTCGGCGATCGGCTCGAGCACGGCGAAGGATTCGACATCGGTCTGCTCCTGCGAGGCATCCGCCCGCCCGGCCGAGAACGGCACGTTGACGGCGTGACCGGCCTGGCTGGCGGCCTGCTCGATACCGGCATTACCGGCCAGCACGATCAGATCGGCCAGGCTGACCTGCTTGCCGCCGGTGGCGGTGCGGTTGAACTCGCCACGGATACCCTCGAGCGTCGCCAGAACCCCGGCCAGTTGCTCGGGCTGATTGGCAGCCCAATCCTTCTGCGGTGCGAGGCGCAGGCGTGCACCGTTGGCACCGCCGCGCTTGTCGGATCCACGGAAGGTGGACGCCGAAGCCCAGGCCGTGCCGACCAGTTCGGAGACCGACAGACCGGAGGCCAGCACGCGGGCCTTCAGCGCGGCGACGTCCGCCTCGTCGATCAGCGGGTGGTGAACAGTCGGCAGAGGATCTTGCCAGAGCAGGTCTTCCTTCGGCACTTCCGGCCCCAGATAACGCGATTTCGGACCGAGGTCACGGTGGGTCAGCTTGAACCATGCGCGAGCGAAGGCTTCGGCGAATGCCTGCGGGTTATCCAAGAAGCGCCGCGAAATCTTCTCGTAAGCTGGGTCGACGCGCAGCGACAGGTCGGTGGTCAACATGGTCGGCAGACGCTTCTTAGAGGGATCGTGAGCGTCGGGGATGATCGCATCGGCGCCTTTGGCCACCCACTGGTGAGCGCCCGCCGGGCTCTTGGTCAGCTCCCACTCGAACTTGAACAGGTTCTCGAAGAAGTTGTTGCTCCACTGCGCAGGCGTGGTCGTCCAGGTCACTTCCAGACCGCTGGTGATCGCATCACCGGCTTTCCCGCTACCGAACGAGCTGGCCCAACCCAGACCCTGCTCTTCGAGACCGGCGGCCTCGGGCTCGGCACCAACGTTGTCCGCAGGTCCAGCACCATGGGTCTTGCCGAAGGTGTGACCGCCAGCGATCAGCGCGACGGTCTCTTCATCATTCATGGCCATGCGCGCGAACGTCTCGCGGATGTCATGGGCTGCCGCGAGCGGATCGGGGTTACCCTCCGGGCCCTCCGGGTTGACGTAGATCAGCCCCATCTGCACGGCAGCGAGCGGATTCTCGAGATTGCGGCCCTGACTGTCGGTGCGATCGTGCTCCTGGCCATGCAGCTCTTCATCGGCCACGACCACGCCGGTATCGTCATCACGGCCTGCAGCGCCCTTGCCGTAGCGGTTATCGCCGCCCAGCCAGGTCTTCTCGGTACCCCAATAGACGTCCTGATCCGGCTCCCAGGTGTCCTGCCGCCCACCAGCGAAGCCGAACGTACGGAAGCCCATGGTCTCCAGAGCGACGTTGCCGGTCAGCACCAACAGGTCGGCCCAGGAAATCTTCTGACCATATTTCTGCTTGATCGGCCACAGAAGGCGGCGCGACTTGTCGATGTTGACGTTATCCGGCCAGCTGTTGAGCGGTGCGAAACGCTGCTGTCCACGCCCGGCGCCGCCGCGGCCGTCGCCAGTACGGTAGGTACCGGCAGCGTGCCAGGCCATACGGATGAATTGCGGACCATAGTGGCCGAAGTCAGCTGGCCACCAGTCCTGGGAGTCGGTCATCAACGCGCGCAGATCTTTTTTCAGCGCTTCGTAATCCAGCGATTGGAAGGCTTCGGCATAGTTGAACGTCTCACCCAACGGGTTGGACTTGGAGGAATGCTGGTGCAGCAGGTCGACACGCAGTTGGTTCGGCCACCAGTCGCGATTACCGGTACCACCGCCAGCGGTATGCTTCGGCGTTGTCTCGGAAGCGCCTCCCGAGAAAGGGCATTTACCTTCGGTCTTCTCACTCATCATCTATCTCCTTACCAGGCCTGATCGTTCCCGACTGAGCGGGATTGGCATTGAGTATCGACGAGCGGTAGCGAACTCTCAAATGAATAAGACCTTACAGACCGATAGTTTTTAACTAAAAATTAGGCATAAAAAAACCGGGCCTGAGCCCGGTTTTTCTTGCAACGATGCCTTACTCGGCAGCTTCTACTGCGCCGCCGACCGGACGGTCAACCAGCTCAACATAAGCCATCGGGGCATTGTCACCAGCGCGGAAACCGCACTTGAGGATACGCAGGTAACCGCCCTGACGGGTGGCGTAGCGCTTGCCCAGATCGTTGAACAGTTTGCCAACGATGGCTTTCGAACGAGTACGGTCGAAAGCCAGACGACGGTTGGCAACGCTGTCTTCTTTAGCCAGGGTGATCAGCGGCTCGGCAACGCGACGCAGTTCCTTGGCTTTCGGCAGAGTAGTTTTGATCAGCTCATGCTCGAACAGCGATACCGCCATGTTTTGAAACATGGCCTTGCGGTGAGCGCTGGTGCGGCTGAGGTGACGGCCACTTTTACGATGACGCATGGTTCAATTCCTTACCAAACTTCACGTTCGGTGATGATGACGATCAGGCAGTCGCCTTATCGTCTTTCTTCAGACTTGCCGGCGGCCAGTTGTCGAGGCGCATACCGAGGGACAGACCACGGGAAGCCAGAACGTCCTTGATTTCAGTCAGGGATTTCTTGCCCAGGTTCGGCGTTTTCAACAGCTCTACTTCGGTGCGCTGGATCAGGTCACCGATGTAGTAGATGTTTTCTGCCTTGAGGCAGTTGGCCGAACGAACGGTCAGTTCCAGGTCATCAACCGGACGAAGCAGGATCGGGTCGATCTCGTCTTCCTGTTCGATTACAACAGGTTCGCTGTCACCTTTGAGGTCGACGAATGCAGCCAACTGCTGTTGCAGGATGGTTGCAGCACGACGGATGGCCTCTTCAGGATCCAGGGTACCGTTGGTTTCGAGGTCGATAACCAGTTTGTCCAGGTTGGTACGCTGCTCAACACGAGCGTTTTCCACCACGTAGGACACGCGACGCACCGGGCTGAAGGAAGAGTCGAGCTGCAAGCGACCAATGCTGCGGCTCTCATCTTCATCACTCTGGCGCGAATCAGCTGGCTCATAGCCGCGACCACGAGCTACTACGAGCTTCATGTTCAGCGCGCCATTGGAGGCCAGGTTGGCGATAACGTGGTCGCCGTTGACGATTTCAACATCATGATCCAGCTGAATATCGGCAGCGGTTACGACGCCAGAGCCCTTCTTCGCCAGAGTCAGTGTAACTTCGTCTCGACCGTGCAGCTTGATTGCCAGACCTTTAAGGTTGAGCAGGATTTCAATTACGTCTTCCTGAACACCTTCGATGGCGCTGTACTCATGGAGTACACCGTCAATCTCGGCCTCGACTACTGCACAGCCAGGCATGGAGGACAACAGGATGCGACGCAGCGCGTTGCCCAGGGTATGGCCGAAACCACGCTCGAGAGGCTCGAGAGTGATCTTGGCGCGGGTCGGACTGACCACCTGCACATCGATGTGGCGGGGGGTCAGGAACTCATTTACCGAAATCTGCATGGATGCACCTATTTTCTAGCCCTTACTTGGAGTAGAGCTCGACAATCAGGCTTTCGTTGATGTCAGCGGAGAGATCACCGCGAGCCGGGACGCTTTTGAAAACGCCAGACTTCTTCTCGGTATCTACATCTACCCATTCAACGCGGCCACGCTGGGCACACAGCTCGAGAGCTTGAACGATGCGCAGCTGATTCTTCGATTTCTCACGAACTGCAACCACGTCGCCAGCTTTAACCTGGAACGACGGTACGTTTACAGTCTTACCGTTGACGCTGATCGCTTTGTGCGAAACCAGCTGACGGGATTCGGCGCGGGTAGCACCGTAGCCCATACGGTAAACAACGTTATCCAGACGGCATTCGAGCAGTTGCAGCAGGTTCTCACCAGTAGCGCCTTTCTTGCCGGCAGCTTCTTTGTAATAACCGCTGAATTGACGCTCGAGGACGCCATAGATACGACGAACTTTTTGCTTCTCGCGCAGCTGGGTGCCGTAGTCGGACTGACGGCCACGGCGCTGGCCGTGGATACCTGGGGCTGCTTCGATGTTGCACTTCGATTCCAGAGCGCGAACGCCGCTTTTCAGGAAAAGATCTGTGCCTTCACGACGAGACAGTTTGCATTTGGGACCAATGTAACGAGCCATTTCTCACTGTCTCCTGATTACACGCGACGCTTCTTCGAAGGACGGCACCCGTTATGCGGGATGGGCGTCACATCGGTGATGCTGGCGATCTTGTAACCGCAACCGTTAAGAGCACGGACTGCGGACTCACGACCCGGACCTGGGCCCTTGACGTTTACGTCGAGGTTCTTCAGGCCGTATTCCAGCGCAGCTTGACCAGCACGCTCAGCAGCCACCTGGGCAGCGAACGGGGTGGACTTGCGAGAACCGCGGAAACCCGAACCACCGGAGGTAGCCCAGGACAGGGCGTTACCTTGACGGTCGGTAATGGTCACGATGGTGTTGTTGAAAGAAGCGTGGATGTGGGCGATGCCATCAACCACCGTCTTCTTGACTTTCTTACGAGTACGAGCAGCAGGTTTTGCCATGACTAAATTCCTGTCGATTCGCGAACGCGATTACTTGCGGATCGGCTTACGCGGGCCCTTACGGGTACGCGCGTTGGTCTTGGTACGCTGACCGCGAACCGGGAGGCCGCGACGATGACGCAGACCGCGGTAGCAGCCCAGATCCATCAAGCGCTTGATTTTCATGTTCACTTCACGGCGCAGATCACCCTCGGTATTAACCTTGGCGACTTCACCACGCAGCTGCTCGATCTGCTCGTCAGAGAGATCCTTGATCTTTGCTGCCGGGTTTACACCGGTAGCAGCACAGATTTTCTGTGCAGTAGTGCGACCGACACCAAAGATGTAGGTCAGCGAGATAACAGTGTGCTTGTTATCCGGAATGTTAACGCCTGCAATACGGGCCATTCAGTGGAACTCCAATTGACAGCTACCTACGCCCCGGAAGCCAAGAAATGGGGCGCGAGATATTATCGCTGTAGAAACAAATAATCAACCCGGCAGCGCACTAGCTGCCGGGCTTATAGCTTCGATCACACTCAGCCTTGGCGCTGTTTGTGACGCGGTTCCGCGCTGCAAATCACTCGCACAACACCTTCACGGCGAATAATTTTGCAGTTACGGCACAGCTTTTTCACCGATGCACGAACTTTCATCACCAACTCCTCGAACCTTATGGACACTTCAGCGGAGCATGCCGCTGCCGTAGCCCTTCAGGTTGGCTTTCTTCATCAGGGATTCGTACTGGTGCGAAACGAGGTGCGATTGTACTTGCGACATGAAGTCCATCACAACCACTACCACGATCAGCAACGAGGTCCCGCCAAGGTAGAACGGTACGTTGGCCGCCACCACCAGGAACTGGGGCAACAAGCATACGGCCGTCATGTACAGAGCACCGAACATGGTCAAGCGAGTCAGAACGCCATCGATATAGCGTGCGGACTGCTCACCGGGACGGATACCCGGAATAAAGGCACCGGACTTCTTCAGGTTTTCCGCTACGTCTTTCGGGTTGAACATCAGCGCTGTGTAGAAGAAGCAGAAGAAAACGATCCCTGCACTAAACAGCAAAATGTTCAACGGCTGACCAGGAGCGATAGCCTGCGAAATATCCTGCAGCCAGCCCATACCTTCGGACTGACCAAACCAGGCACCCAGCGAGGCCGGGAACAACAGAAGGCTGCTGGCGAAGATGGCCGGGATTACGCCCGCCATGTTCACCTTCAACGGCAAGTGGCTGGTCTGCGCAGCGAAGACCTTGCGGCCCTGCTGACGCTTGGCGTAGTGCACCGCAATGCGACGCTGGCCACGCTCAATGAACACCACGAAACCGATAATCGCTACTGCCAGCAAACCGATGGCGATGAGGGCGAAGATATTGATATCGCCCTGACGAGCAGACTCGAAAGACTGCCCGATCGCCGACGGCAGACCGGCTACGATGCCCGCAAAAATCAGCATCGAAATACCGTTGCCAACACCGCGCTCGGTGATTTGCTCGCCCAACCACATCATGAACATCGCACCGGCCACGAAGGTGGTGACTGCAACGAAGTGGAAGCCGAAATCGACCGAAAACGCTACACCCTGGCTCGCCAGGCCAACGGACATGCCGATAGCTTGGACGAACGCCAGGATCAAGGTGCCGTAGCGGGTGTATTGACTGATCTTGCGACGACCAGCCTCACCTTCCTTCTTCAACTGCTCCAGCTGCGGGCTGACGGCGGTCATCAGCTGCATGATGATCGATGCCGAGATGTACGGCATGATCCCCAATGCAAAGATGCTCATCCGCTCCAGCGCGCCGCCGGAAAACATGTTGAACAAGCTAAGAATGGTCCCCTCATTCTGTCGGAACAGATCAGCTAGACGATCCGGGTTAATGCCTGGAACTGGGATATGCGCACCGATTCGATAGACGATGATCGCCATGAACAGAAAGCGCAGACGAGCCCAGAGCTCGGACAACCCGCCACCAGCCAGCGCAGAGAGAGCACCTTGCTTAGCCATTTATTCCTCGAACTTACCGCCAGCTGCTTCGATAGCCGCGCGCGCACCTTTGGTGGCGGCGATACCTTTAAGGGTGACCGCACGAGTAATCTCACCGGACAGCATGACTTTCACACGCTGTACGTTTTGATTAATCAGGTTGGCATCCTTCAGCGCTTGCAGAGTAACTACGTCGCCTTCGATCTTGTTCAGCTCGGAAGTACGCACTTCTGCGCGATCCATAGCTTTCAGAGACACGAAACCGAACTTGGGAAGACGACGGTGCAGAGGCTGCTGGCCGCCTTCGAAACCCGGAGCAATGGTGCCACCGGAGCGGGAGGTCTGACCTTTGTGGCCACGGCCACCGGTCTTGCCCAAACCACTACCGATACCACGGCCCGGACGGTGCTTCTCGCGGCGGGAACCCGGCGCTGGACTCAAATCGTTCAGGTACATGGATCAACCCTCCACACGGAGAAGGTAATAAGCCTTGTTGATCATGCCGCGGTTTTCCGGAGTATCCAGAACTTCGACGGTATGATTGATGCGACGCAGGCCGAGACCCTTGACGCAGGCTTTATGATTGGCCAGACGGCCATTGGTGCTCTTGATCAGAGTCACTTTGACAGTGTTAGCCATGGTTAGAGAATCTCCTCGACACTCTTGCCACGCTTGGCTGCAACCGAATCCGGAGACTGCATAGCCTTCAGACCTTTGAAAGTGGCATGAACCACGTTCACAGGGTTGGTAGAGCCGTAGCACTTGGCCAGAACGTTCTGAACACCAGCGACTTCCAGGACGGCACGCATGGCGCCACCAGCGATGATGCCGGTACCTTCGGAAGCAGGCTGCATGTACACCTTGGAAGCGCCATGGGCGGACTTCATTGCGTACTGCAGAGTGGTGCCGTTCAGATCAACTTGGATCATGTTGCGACGAGCAGCTTCCATAGCCTTCTGGATAGCAGCCGGCACTTCACGGGACTTGCCACGGCCGAAACCTACACGACCCTTACCATCACCAACCACGGTCAACGCGGTGAAGGTGAAGATACGGCCGCCTTTAACGGTCTTGGCAACGCGGTTCACCTGAACCAGCTTCTCGATATAGCCTTCGTCGCGCTTTTGGTCGTTATTTGCCATAACTTAGAACTCCAGCCCGCCTTCACGAGCAGCATCAGCCAGCGCCTTGACGCGGCCGTGGTACTTGAAGCCAGAACGGTCGAATGCAACCTGAGTCACACCAGCGGCTTTCGCGCGCTCGGCAACCAGCTCACCAACTTTCTTGGCCGCGTCGACGTTGCCAGTGGCGCTGTCACGCAGTGCTTTGTCCAAGGTAGAGGCGCTGGCCAGAACCTTGCTGCCGTCGGCCGAGATGACCTGGGCATAGATGTGCTGCGAAGAGCGATACACGCAGAGACGCACGGCTTCGAGTTCGTGCATTTTCAGGCGTGCTTTGCGAGCGCGACGCAGACGAGTAACTTTTTTGTCGGTCATTTCCTAGCCCCTTACTTCTTCTTGGCTTCTTTACGGCGGACGACTTCGTCAGCGTAACGAACACCTTTGCCCTTGTAAGGTTCAGGACGGCGGAAGTCACGAATCTCCGCGGCAACCTGACCAACCAGCTGCTTATCGACACCCTTGATAAGGATCTCGGTCTGGTTCGGGGTTTCGGCCACAACGCCTTCCGGCAGTTGATAGTCGATAGGGTGAGAGAAGCCCAACGCCAGATTGAGGACCTGGCCCTTGGCCTGTGCCTTGTAACCAACACCGACCAGCTGGAGCTTGCGCTCGAAGCCTTGGCTTACGCCGATGACCATGTTGTTAACCAGTGCACGGGTAGTACCAGCCATCGCACGAGTCTGCTGGTCGCCGTTGCGAGCAGCGAAACGCAGCTCACCGGATTCCTGCAGAACTTCAACGGACGAGTGAACGTTCAGTTCCAGAGTGCCCTTGGCACCCTTCACCGAAAGCTGCTGACCGGCGAGTTTGATCTCTACACCAGCAGGCAGCTTGACGGGGTTCTTAGCAACGCGAGACATGCTTATCCCCCCTTAGAACACAGTGCAAAGCACTTCGCCGCCGACACCGGCAGCGCGCGCAGCGCGGTCCGTCATCACACCTTTGTTGGTGGAGACGATGGAAACACCGAGACCGCCGCGAACTTTCGGCAGATCATCGACGGATTTGTACTGGCGAAGGCCGGGACGGCTGACGCGCTTGACTTCTTCGATAACCGGACGGCCTTCGAAGTACTTCAGCTCGATGGACAGCTGCGGCTTTGCTTCGCCGCTGATCTGATAACCCGCAATATAACCTTCGTCTTTCAGAACTTTGGCTACAGCCACCTTCAGGGTAGAAGAAGGCATGCTTACGACGGACTTTTCAGCCATCTGGGCATTACGGATACGAGTTAGCATGTCCGCTAACGGGTCCTGCATACTCATGGGCTAGACGCTCCTGATACAAAAAGAATTAGCCTCTCGGCTAAGAATCACCAGAACTCACGGAAATCCGGACTCGGGCGAGCCGGGCATTCTAGAGACTGATCAAAAATGAATCAAGCCCCAAAAGGGGCTTGATGCATATTGCTTGTCCGCCGGAGCTAACTCCGGCGTTCGCCGCAGCGGTTTACCAGCTGGCCTTGACCAGACCTGGTACGTCGCCACGCATGGCTGCTTCACGCAGCTTGATGCGCGACAGACCGAACTTGCGGAAGACACCGTGCGGGCGGCCAGTGATACGGCAGCGGTTGCGCAGGCGCGAGGCGCTGGCATCACGGGGTTGCTTCTGCAGTGCGACCTGGGCTTCCCAACGCGCTTCCGGAGAGGTTTCCGGATTGACGATGGTAGCTTTCAGCTCAGCACGCTTTTTGGCGTACTTGGCAACCGTGCGCTGACGCTTCAGCTCGCGGTTTTTCATGCTCGTCTTGGCCATGTTCCTACTCCAATCAGTTGCGGAACGGGAATTTGAAAGCACGCAGCAGTGCGCGGCCTTCGTCATCCGTACGGGCAGTAGTGGTCAGAGTGATGTCCAGACCACGCAGCGCATCGATCTTGTCGTAATCGATTTCCGGGAAGATGATCTGCTCTTTCACGCCCATGCTGTAGTTGCCACGGCCATCGAAGGACTTGGCATTCAGGCCGCGGAAGTCACGCACGCGCGGCAGCGAGATGGACAGCAGACGATCCAGGAACTCGTACATACGCTCGCGACGCAGAGTGACCTTGACGCCGATCGGCCAGCCTTCACGAACCTTGAAACCAGCGATCGACTTGCGGGCATAAGTCACGACGACTTTCTGACCGGTGATCTTCTCGAGGTCGGCAACTGCGTGTTCGATGATTTTCTTGTCACCGATCGCTTCGCCCAGGCCCATGTTCAGGGTGATCTTGGTGATGCGCGGAACTTCCATCACGTTACCGAGCTTCAGTTCATCCTTCAGCTTGGGGGCGATTTCCTTCCGGTAAATCTCTTTCAGTCGTGCCATGGTGTTTTACCTATGATTCTCAAGCGCCAACCGGCTTCTGGGTGGACTTGAAGACACGAATTTTCTTGCCGTCTTCAACTTTGAAACCAACGCGATCAGCCTTGTTGGTTTCGCCATTGAAAATGGCAACGTTGGAAGCGTGCAGTGGCGCTTCTTTCTCGACGATACCGCCTTGAACGCCCGACATCGGGTTCGGCTTGGTATGACGCTTCACCAGGTTGATGCCACCGACGACCAGACGGTCGTCAGCGAGAACCTTGAGCACCTTACCGCGCTTACCTTTGTCTTTGCCGGCGATCACGATGATCTCGTCGTCACGACGAATCTTTTGCATGTCGGATCTCCTTAAAGCACTTCAGGGGCGAGCGAGACGATCTTCATGAACTTCTCAGTACGAAGTTCACGGGTCACTGGCCCGAAGATACGGGTACCGATCGGCTCTTGCTTGTTGTTCAGCAGAACAGCAGCGTTGCCGTCGAAGCGGATGATCGAACCATCGGCACGGCGAACGCCGTGACGGGTACGAACGACCACTGCGGTCATGACCTGACCTTTCTTCACTTTACCGCGCGGAATTGCTTCTTTGACGGTGACCTTGATGATGTCGCCGATGCCAGCGTAGCGGCGATGCGAGCCACCCAGCACCTTGATGCACATGACGCGGCGTGCACCACTGTTGTCGGCCACATCGAGCATGGATTGAGTCTGAATCATATAATTTCTCCGACCCCTAGCCCTTAGACTTCCACTGCGCGTTCGAGAACTTCAACCAGTGCCCAAGACTTGGTCTTGGCCAGCGGACGCGTTTCGGTAATCGAAACTTTGTCGCCGATCTTGCACTGATTGGTTTCGTCGTGAGCGTGCAGCTTGGTCGAACGCTTGACATATTTACCGTAGATCGGGTGCTTAACGCGACGCTCGATCAGAACGGTGATGGTCTTGTCCATCTTGTCGCTGACAACACGGCCGGTCAGCGTACGGACTGTTTTTTCGGCTTCAGCCATGATCACTTACCTGCCTGCTGGTTGAGCACAGTTTTCACACGAGCGATGTCGCGTTTAACTTGCGAGAGCAGGTGAGACTGCCCCAACTGGCCAGTTGCTTTCTGCATACGCAGATTGAACTGGTCGCGCAGCAGGCCGAGCAGTTGCTCGTTCAGCTGCTGTGCTGATTTTTCACGAAGTTCATTCGCTTTCATCACATCACCGTCCGCTTAACAAAAGTGGTGGCGAGCGGCAGCTTTGCAGCAGCCAGGGCGAAAGCCTCACGCGCCAACTCTTCGGAAACGCCTTCGATCTCATACAGGACTTTGCCTGGCTGGATCTGGGCTACCCAATACTCGACGCTACCCTTCCCTTTACCCATCCGCACTTCGAGAGGCTTCTTGGTAACAGGCTTGTCAGGGAACACGCGAATCCAGATCTTCCCGCCACGCTTGACGTGACGAGTCAGAGCACGACGAGCGGACTCGATCTGACGGGCGGTGAGACGACCGCGGGCAACAGACTTCAGCGCGAACTCGCCGAAGCTGACTTTGCTACCGCGTTGAGCCAAGCCACGGTTGTGGCCGGTCATCTGCTTGCGGAACTTCGTACGCTTTGGTTGCAACATGTGGCGTACCCCTTACTTAGCAGCTTTTTTACGAGGCGCAGGTGCTTGCGGTTTCAGTTCTTCCTTGAGGCCACCGATGACCTCACCTTTGAAGATCCAAACCTTGACACCGATCACACCATAAGTGGTGTGCGCTTCGTACGTGGCATAGTCGATATCGGCACGCAGGGTGTGCAACGGCACACGACCTTCGCGATACCATTCGGTACGTGCGATTTCCGCACCACCAAGACGACCGCTCACCTGGATTTTGATGCCCTTGGCACCAATACGCATGGCGTTCTGTACAGCGCGCTTCATGGCGCGACGGAACATCACACGACGCTCCAGCTGCTGAGCTACGCTCTGCGCAACCAGCATACCGTCGAGCTCCGGTTTACGGATCTCTTCGATATTGATGTGCACAGGCACACCCATTTGCTTGGTCAGGTCCTGACGCAGCTTTTCAACATCCTCACCTTTCTTCCCGATAACGATACCTGGACGAGCGGTGTGGATGGTGATGCGTGCGGTTTGGGCCGGGCGAGCGATGTCGACACGGCTTACGGACGCGCTTTTTAGTTTGTCGAGGAGATATGCACGCACCTTCAGATCAGCGAACAGGTAGTCCGCATAAGTCCGGCCGTCTGCATACCAGACGGAGGTGTGTTCCTTGACGATTCCCAGGCGTATGCCAGTGGGATGTACTTTCTGACCCATCTGATCGACTCCGTTACTTGTCCGCAACCTTGACAGTGATATGGCAAGACCGCTTGACGATGCGATCAGCGCGGCCTTTGGCACGCGGCATGATGCGCTTAAGCGAACGCCCCTCGTTGACGAAAACGGTGCTGACCTTCAGGTCATCAACGTCTGCGCCTTCGTTGTGCTCGGCGTTGGCTACAGCCGACTCCAGCACTTTCTTGATGATTTCAGCGGCTTTCTTACTGCTGAAAGCCAGCAGGTTGAGCGCTTCGCCCACCTTCTTCCCGCGAATCTGGTCGGCGACCAAGCGGGCTTTCTGGGCGGAGATGCGAGCGCCCGACAACTTAGCGGCTACTTCCATTTCCTTACCCCTTAACGCTTGGCTTTCTTGTCAGCCACGTGCCCACGATAGGTACGGGTGCCGGCAAATTCGCCCAGTTTGTGGCCGACCATGTCTTCGTTCACGAGAACTGGGACGTGTTGACGACCGTTATGCACGGCGATGGTCAGACCGACCATCTGCGGCAGAATCATCGAACGGCGCGACCAGGTTTTCACCGGCTTGCGATCGTTCTTTTCTGCTGCCACTTCGACCTTCTTCAGTAGGTGAAGATCGATAAAAGGACCTTTTTTCAGAGAACGTGGCACTGTCGTATCCCTCTAGTTACTTGCGACGACGGACGATCATGTTGTCGGTGCGTTTGTTACCACGAGTCTTCGCGCCCTTAGTCGGGAAGCCCCATGGAGACACCGGATGACGACCACCAGAGGTACGACCTTCACCACCACCGTGTGGGTGGTCGACCGGGTTCATGGCAACACCACGAACGGTCGGGCGAACGCCACGCCAGCGTTTGGCACCAGCTTTACCCAGCGAACGCAGGCTGTGCTCGGAGTTCGAGACTTCACCCAGGGTCGCGCGGCATTCGGCCAGCACTTTACGCATTTCACCGCTGCGCAGACGCAGGGTGACGTAGACGCCTTCACGAGCGATCAGCTGAGCCGAAGCACCAGCGGAACGAGCGATTTGAGCACCTTTGCCCGGCTTCAGCTCGATACCGTGAACGGTCGAACCAACCGGAATGTTACGCAGCGGCAGGCTGTTACCAGCCTTGATCGGCGCCATCGAACCAGCAACCAGCTGATCGCCGGCGCTCACACCTTTCGGTGCGATGATGTAACGACGCTCACCATCTGCATATTTCAGCAGAGCGATGTGCGCGGTACGGTTCGGGTCATATTCAACGCGCTCGACAGTGGCTGGAATGCCATCTTTGTCGTTGCGACGGAAATCGACCAGACGATAGTGCTGCTTGTGACCACCACCGATATGACGGGTAGTGATACGGCCGTTGTTGTTACGACCGCCAGTCTTCGACTTCTTCTCGAGCAGTGGAGCATGAGGAGCGCCTTTGTGCAGCTCCTGATTGACCACCTTGACCACAAAACGGCGGCCCGGGGAAGTCGGTTTGCATTTAACGATTGCCATGATGCACCCCTTCCTTACTCAGCACTGCTGGTGGCGAAATCGAGATCCTGGCCTGGCTGAAGGGAGATGATCGCCTTCTTCCAGTCGTTACGCTTGCCCAGACCGCGAGCGGTGCGCTTGCTCTTACCCAGAACGTTCTGAGTAGTGACATGCTGAACCTTCACGCTGAACAGGCTTTCGACGGCCTTCTTGATTTCCAGCTTGGTTGCGTCAGTTGCAACCTTGAAAACGAACTGGCTTTTCTTGTCTGCCAGAGTCGTGGCCTTCTCGGAGATGTGCGGGCCAAGCAGCACTTTGAATACGCGTTCCTGGTTCATCCCAGCAGCTCCTCGAATTTCTTCACGGCAGAAACGGTGACCAGCACCTTTTCATACGCGATCAGACTGACCGGATCGGAACCCTGCACGTCACGAACGTCGACGTGTGGCAGGTTGCGAGCAGCCAGGTACAGATTTTGATCAACGGCATCGGACACGATCAGAACGTCAGTCAGACCCATGTCGTTCAGCTTGCCCAGCAGTTCTTTGGTTTTCGGAGCTTCGACAGCGAAGTCTTCGACCACTACCAGACGGTCGCTACGGACCAGCTCAGCAAGAATCGAACGGATCGCTGCGCGATACATCTTCTTGTTCAGCTTCTGATCATGGTTCTGCGGACGAGCTGCGAAGGTCACACCACCGCCACGCCAGATCGGGCCACGAGTGGTACCAGCACGCGCACGGCCAGTACCCTTCTGACGCCACGGGCGCTTGCCGCCACCGGAAACGTCGGAACGAGTCTTCTGCTGTTTGCTGCCCTGACGGCCGCCAGCCATGTAGGCTACGACTGCTTGGTGAACCAGGGTCTCGTTGTAGTCGCCACCGAAAGTCGCATCAGAGACTTCGATCGCTTGAGCGCCATTTACATTTAATTGCATGTCAGCTTCCCCTTAACCGCGAGCCTTGGCAGCCGGACGTACAACCAGGTTGCCGCCAGTAGCGCCAGGAACGGCACCCTTGACCAGCAGCAGGTTGCGTTCAGCATCCACGCGCACTACTTCCAGGGACTGCACAGTCACGCGCTCAGCACCCATGTGACCGGACATTTTCTTGCCCTTGAAGACACGACCCGGAGTCTGGCACTGGCCAATCGAACCCGGAACGCGGTGGGACACGGAGTTACCGTGGGTATTGTCTTGGCCGCGGAAGTTCCAACGCTTGATGGTACCGGCAAAGCCTTTACCTTTGGACTGACCGGTCACGTCGACCAGTTGACCAGCTTGGAAGATTTCAGCGTTGATCAGATCGCCAGCCTGGTAGTCGCCTTCTTCAAGACGGAATTCCAGAACGGTACGACCTGCCGCGACGTTCGCCTTGGCGAAGTGACCGGCTTGAGCCTTGCTGACACGAGAAACGCGACGCTCACCCACAGTGACTTGCACTGCGCGATAGCCATCGGACTCTTCAGTTTTAAACTGGGTGACGCGATTCGGTTCGATCTCGATGACCGTAACCGGAATGGAGACACCTTCTTCGGTGAAAATACGGGTCATGCCGCATTTACGACCGACTACACCAATAGTCATGTTGTAACCTCATGAGTGTACGGGGCTTTCACCCGCTATGGCCGCCCATTTCAGAGCGTTACACGACTAAAACCGCCAGGTTTTAGCCGAGGCTGATCTGCACTTCCACGCCAGCCGCAAGATCGAGCTTCATAAGAGCATCAACGGTTTTATCCGTTGGCTGGACGATGTCCAGTACGCGCTTATGAGTACGGATTTCGAACTGATCGCGCGCGTCTTTGTTGACGTGTGGCGAAGTCAGAACGGTGAACCGCTCTTTGCGAGTTGGCAGAGGAATCGGACCACGCACCTGAGCACCAGTACGTTTCGCGGTTTCCACGATTTCCTGGGTTGATTGATCGATCAGGCGATGGTCAAAAGCCTTCAACCGTATACGGATTTGTTGGTTTTGCATTTTGACCTCAGATTCCAAGCTGCGAGTCCCTGTCAACGGGCGCAATACGCCCGTTAAAAGGAGGCGTGATTCTATAGACGACCCTAGAGGGTGTCAACCCGGTTAGAAAATAACCAATGAAGATAGCGCCCATAAAAAAGCCCCCGCATTGCGGGGGCTCTTTTTGAATCAGATCAGACGATTACTCGACGATCTTGGCAACCACGCCAGCACCAACGGTACGACCACCTTCGCGAATTGCGAAGCGCAGGCCGTCTTCCAT
>NZ_JBQWIF010000016.1:0-111499 GCF_052958135.1 Pseudomonas sp. SZ40
CACCAATGCATTACCACGCAGAGCGTGGGAACGATCACAAAAGCCGTAAGCTGGGCTTCCTCGATTATCAGGCCAGCGAAGATGCCTTCTTCGCCGTATTCGAGCACCTGCGCGAAGCCAAGCTGATTCCCTGAGCCTGGATCTGCCGTCAGTTTGGGAGCCATCGACTGCACGAGGTAGCACTCGTCACGATCCAACCAACCTACCCGGCAGAGTGCGTACTACGTCCATACGAAGCTATCATCCTGCCGATATCCAGACCGTGGGCGAAAAAAGCGCAAGTGACACCTGTCATGCCGTATTTCGCCTGAGGTCTCACGTGCCACAGTCAGCAGGTTGATCCAGAACATGACGCGCATACAGCAAGCGACGCCCAACGACGTGCCGGCCCTGCTCACCCTGGTAGCCAGCTATTGGGACTTCGAGGGCATTACCGGCTTCGATCAGACCCGCGTCGCCATCCAGCTCACTCGCCTGCTATCCACCCCGGAGTTGGGGGCTGGCTGGATTGCACGGGTGGACGGTGCCGCAGTGGGTTATCTGCTCGCCGTTCAGGTATTCAGCCTCGAATACCTCGGGCTCACCGCAGAGATCGACGAATTCTTCGTGCTGTCATCACAGCGCGGAAGCGGAGTCGGGGCAGAGCTGCTGACCGTCGCCGAGTCCGAGTTCGCACGCCGGGGCTACACCAATATCGCGCTGCAACTGTCACGGGATAACGAGCCCGCACGCAGGTTCTACCGCAGCCGAGGCTACGCCGACAGAGCGGGTTACGAGTTGCTCGACAAGGTGCTGGTTGCTCAGTAAAGCTCGATTGCAGGCAGAGGCCGCTTCGCCCCACTTTCGTAGGGTGGACAACGCGAAGCTTGTCCACCACCTCATCGCATAAAGCGCTCTCCACAGCGGATACGCCCCTCCCTCGCCGCTTCGTTTACCTGAACCATCGCGCCCTTCCCGGCCCTAAGCAGTACCGCTGCGGGTAAGGGAAAGGGGCTTATCGGCCTGCCGTCAGCGGCATCGGGTTTGGGAATTTGGGCGTATTGGCCTATCCTCGCGCCCTTTCGAATAAGACGACCAAAGGAAGACGCCTGTGTCTGCGTTGCTCGATGCCTTCTCCGGCCTGCTCTGGACTTACCTTGCCATTCCCATGCTGCTGCTCAGCGGCGTCTATCTGACTTACGTGTGCCGTGGCGTGCAGCTGCGGATGATCCCCGAGATGTTTCGGGTCATTCTCGAACGTAACCACGGCGACAAGGAGGCGATCTCCTCCTTCAAGGCTTTCACCATTTCCGCCGCGTCGCGGGTCGGCACCGGCAATATCGCCGGGGTGGCCACGGCGATCGCCCTCGGTGGGCCGGGTGCGGTGTTCTGGATGTGGATGGTAGCCCTGGTAGGCGGCGCGACATCGTTCGTGGAGTCGACCCTGGGGCAGTTGTACAAGTCGGACAAGCAGTACCGCTACCACGGTGGCCCGGCCTACTACATCCAGCGCGCGCTGGGCTGGCGCTGGCTGGCGGTGGTGTTCGCGGTGATGATCAGCATCACGTATGGGCTGGTGTTCAACTCGGTGCAGGCCAACTCCATCGTCGATGCCATGCAGACGTCGTTCGGCGGCGAAGGCGGCAGTCAGACGCTGGCCTGGGGCGTCGGTATCGCGCTCACGCTGCTCACCGGGGTGATCATCTTCGGCGGCGTGCAGACCATTTCCAAGGTCTCGGTGACCGTGGTGCCAGTGATGGCGGTGATGTACCTGGGCATCGGCCTGGTGGTGATCGTCCTCAACATCGGCGACGTGCCAGCCGTATTCGCCGATATCGTCGCCCACGCCTTTGGCTGGCGCGAGATTGCCGGTGGCGGCATCGGCGCGGCGATCATGATGGGCGTGCGCCGTGGCCTGTTCTCCAACGAAGCGGGCATGGGCTCGGTGCCCAATGCCAGCGCCACGGCATCGGTCTCGCACCCGGTCAAACAGGGCCTGGTGCAGACCCTGGGCGTGTACTTCGACACCCTGGTCATCTGCACCATGACGGCGCTGATCATCCTCCTGGCCGACCCGGGCCATGCCTACGGTGATGCCGCCCTGGGTGCCAGCCTGACGCAATGGGCGCTGGCCGAGCAGCTCGGCAGCTGGGCGATTCATTACCTGACCTTCGCCATTCTGCTGTTCGCCTTCACCTCGGTGATCGGCAATTACTATTACGGCGAGTCGAACATCCAGTACATATTCGGCAGCAAGCTGTGCCTGAACCTGTTTCGCGTGCTGGTGATGGCCTTCGTGCTGATCGGTTCGGTGGCGAAGGTGTCGGTGGTCTGGGCGATGGCCGATGTGTTCATGCCGTTGCTGGCACTGACCAACCTGGTCGCCATCGTGCCGCTGGCCGGTATCGCTGCCCGTCTGCTCAGCCACTACAACGCACAGCGCCGCAAAGGTGTGGAGCCGGTGTTCCACCGTGACGACATGCCGGACCTGAAGAACGTCGAGTGCTGGGACGGCAGCGATCACATCAGTTGCGCCGAAACCTACAGCCAGCCTGCGGATAAAGCGCTGAAAAATTAGATGTTGCACCAAGCAGGCTGATCATTTGGCCTGGCAATAAAGAACGCCGACCTGAAAGGGTCGGCGTTCTGCTTTCCAGCCCACGTGAACGCGCGCTTGCTACGCCCGAACCGAGAGCAGGCGAACCCCAAGCCCGATAAACAGCGCCCCGCTCAAACGCTTGATCGCTGCGACCCAATACGCAGCACCGAGGCGTTTGCTGAAGCGAAACGCGGTGTAGCAGTACACCGAATGCACGCTGACCACGACCGCGGCGATGGTCAGGTACATGACTGCGAATTGCACCGGCACGGAACGATCCGCCTGCAGAAACTGCGGCAGGAAGGCACAGAGAAAGATCATCGATTTGGGGTTGCTGACCGACACCAGAAACGCCTCGCCGGTGATGCGCCATTTCGCTACGGGGCTGTGGTGCGCGACCGTCAGCGCATGGGTGCCCGCACTGCGGCTGAGCAGTTGGCGTGCCCCCAGGTAGATCAGGTAGCCGGCACCGACGATCTTCAGGGCCAGAAACGCCGTGGGCATGGCAACCAGTAGCGCACCGACGCCCAGGGCAACGCCGGTAGTGACGAGCAATTGGGCCGTCAGGTTGCCGACCAGCGTCACCCCCATGGCCGCCGGCCCATGGCGCAGCGCATTGCGCACCACCAGCAGCACGTTCGGCCCAGGCGTCAGCGTGGTGGCCAGATAGGCCAGGAAGAAGGTGAACCAGAGGTGGAGTGCCATGGCGGGAGCTCGTTATTGGGCGGCGCCTGTCGATGCTATCAGCTTGCACACCTGAAAACCCCACTCCCCTGGGGGGCAATCAAGGCCTCGCGCTTCAAATCACGATTCCCTGCTCGCTGACACGAACACCCGCTTTCGCATTCAGCCAGGCAACCAACGCCGGCGCTTCCAATGGGCGAGAGATAAAGTAGCCCTGGGCCTCCTGGCACCCCCACTCACGCAGGATCTGCAGCGTTTGCTCGGTTTCGATGCCTTCCGCGACCACCCGCTGATCCAGTTCCGTGGCCAGGCTGATCAGTGCGCGAACGATGTTCCAGTCCTTCTGACCGGGGCGCAGGTCATCCATGAACGAACGATCGAGCTTCACCGTGTCGGCCGGGATATCGCGCAGGTAGGACCAGTTGCTGTAGCCGCTGCCGAAGTCGTCGATGGCGATGTCCACACCAATCGCCTTGAGACGTTCGAGCTGCGAAATCACTACCGAGAGATCCCCGACCAGCGCGCTCTCGGTGAATTCCACTTCCAGGCAGGAACCGTTCAGTTCGTGGCGGGCCAGCAGACGGATAATCTCGTCGGCCAGGTGATCGTTATTGAGATCAGCAGCGGAGACATTGATGGCGACCTTGAGATCGAGACCGCTCTGGCGCCAGGTGATGATCTGCGTGATCGCCTGGTTGATGACCCAGAAACTGACAGCGTGGATCAGCACGGTCTTCTCGGCCAAGGGAATGAATTCGGCAGGGCCGATCTCGCCCAGCGTCGGATGCGTCCAGCGCAGCAACGCTTCGACGGACATGCAGGCGCCGCTATGCAGGTCGACACGCGGCTGGTACACCAGGCGCAGTTGGTCGTCGGCGCGCACCGCGTCGGCCAGGTCATTGAGCAAACGGGTACTGCGTTGCTGGGCGACATCCATCTGGTGGTCGTAGTAGGCCCAGCCACGGCCCGAAGTGCGCGCCTCGTCAGCCGCACAGACGATCAGACGCATCCAGTCAGCCGGCAGCTCGTCTGCACTGAGGCGCAGCACGCCCACGCCGATCTGCGGCAGCACCGGTAGGCCCTGGCAGTGAATGGGTTTGCTGAACGCGTCAACCAGTTGCCGGAACACGGCCTCGGCCTGCTCCTGCTGGCTGGCCGGCACGCTGCAGGCAAAACGCAGCGCGCTGATCTTGTAGAGCTCCCAGCCGTGGGGCAGCAAGGCACGCAGGGTGTCCCTGACCGCCAGGGTGAAGTCGGTGAGGAAGCGGAAGCCCAGGGATTTGAGCATGTCGTTCAACTGCGCTGGCGAAACCAGCTCGATGGCCAGGGCCAACGGGCTATCGCCCTTGCTCAGCGCATCGGAGATGTCTTCATCCAGCTTGGCGTGGTTGAACAGCCCGGTGGCGCCATCGGTGAAAGCGGCTATACGCAATTCATTGAGACGACTCATGGCCAGGCGCCCCATTTGCTGCAGCATGGCCATGTCGCCCGCCGACATCGGCTGCCGCGGCTCGGTGTCGATCACGCACAGGTTGCCAAGGATGATGCCGTTATCCAGGGCCAGGGGTACGCCAGCGTAATAGCGAATGCCAGGATCGCCGGTGACCAGCGGATTGCAGCGAAAACGTGGGTCGAGCGTGGCGTCGCACACCTCGACGCTCTCACCGATCGCCACGCTGTAGGCGCAGAACGAATCGCTGCGCGGCGTTTCCTGCAGCTCGGTACCCACGCGGGCGCGGAACCACTGACGCTTGCGGTCGAGAATGGTGATCAGCGAGATGGGCGTCTTGAAGTACATCGCCGCCATCTTCACCACTTCGTCGAGAAATGGGTCGGCGCTCTGTTCGAGGAGGCACGGATGCTCATCGAGCAGTGCCTGCCGGCTCAACTCATTCAACGGAAGGGGTGGGTTGGGCGCCAACATCGTTCTTTCTCTCACTTGTCGCTAAAAACGGGGCCGGGTTCCACGTGACACAGATGACACGGCAGATGATAACGAAATGACATCACCACGAGCAGAGAGTTGCCTAAAAGTTTCTGACCGTTTGGCGGTTAGGAACCATACGCATTGAGCCAACAAGGCATGATCCCCGCAGAATCACCGCATATCGCCGTCCAGTCGACATCAATCCGCCATGCTGCTGGTTTAAACTGGTGCCCTATCAACAGGGATGTCATGAGGTTTCCATGAGACGTTGCCGCGTGCTGCACAGCTACGCTCTGCTGATCGCGCTATGGTGCAGCGCGAGCTCGGCGCAAACCCTGCTGGGTGGCGGCGCACAGTGGCACCCTTACAGCTTTGAAGATGCCGATGGACAGGCCACCGGCATTGCCGTGGACATCGTTCGCAAGGTCATGAAGCAGAGCGGCTTGCAGGTCGAATTCGTGTTCTACCCCGCCAACCGTCTCAATCTGCTGCTCGACGAAGGCCACCTGGATCTCAATTACGCCGACTCACCACAGTGGAATTCGGCGAATGCCAGCGAACGCTTCGTGTATTCGCAGCCCTATCTGCACGTTCGCGAATACCTGTACTTCCTAAAAGACCACCCGGCGCTGCAATTGTCACTCGGTGAATTGCAGGGCCTGCGCATTGGCATCGTGCGGGGCTACACCTACCAGACTCTGGATGCTCCACTCAGAGACAAACGGCTGATGAAAGTGGAAACCTCACGCGAGCCTGCGTTGCTGGATCTGCTGATGCTTGGCCGGGTGGACGCCATTGCAGTGGTAGACGATGTATTCACCGACCTGCTCTCCACGCGCCATCTCGAGCCTGGACGCTTCGCCCGCGGTGCCAAACTCAGCGAAGCACCCCTGGTGATCAAACTGCAAAGGCAGCACGCCGATCGACTACCTGAGCTCAATACCGCTCTGGAGGGGCTGGTCCGCAGCGGCGAAGTCGAACGCATTCGCCGCAGTTACCTGGTCAACCAGACCGCAAAACCCGCCAAGAAAAGCGCAGACCGATAGTGCCGTGACGCCGAGCGAGGCGCACCTCTCCAGCTCCCCGCAGACGAGCGCCAGGCGGCACTGACACGCCGGGGCGGCATGACGTCACAAACGTCAAAAACCAGTGGAACGTAAATAGCGCTTCACACCTCTTAAAGGCGAGGCCTGAAGCGCCTCGCCCCTCAATTACAGTGCTCGCCTTGATGATATGGATCAGTTGACCAAGACCGCACCCCGAGACAGCGCAATCGAGCGCTTCGACTTCCTGGCCAGCGGCGGGAAAATCGGCGAATTGCTGCAAAGCGGCAATGGCATGAACTCGCCACTCGGCTCTCCTGCCCAGTGGTCGCCGAGCCTCAAGACGCTCATGGCCACCGTACTTCCGGTAAAGGCGCAGATCGCATTGCTGTGGGGGCCCGACTACATCGCCCTGTACAACGATGCCTATGCCCCCACCATTGGCGACAAGCACCCGCGCGCACTGGGCCGGCCGGCCGTGGAAAGCTGGACAGAGCTGTGGGATGACCTCGAGCCTTTGCTGCGCGGGGTGCGCGAAACCGGCGAAACCTTCGCAGCCAAGGACCGCCCCTTCTACATCGAGCGCCACGGCCGTGGCGAGACGGTCTATTTCGACGTGTCCTACTCGGCGGTGCGCGAGGCGGATGGTTCGGTCGGTGGCGTGCTGTGTATCGTCAGTGAGACCACCGAGCGCGTGCAGTTCGAGCGCCGCCAGACGTTTCTGCTCGAACTCGGGCAGGCGTTGCCGTCGATCAACGACCCCGACAGCGTGGAAGCACTCGTCCTGCGCAGGCTCACCGACGAACTGAAGGCTGCGCGGGTATTCTTCGCGAAAAATCAGGGTGATGGCACGACGTTCGCCGTCAAACAGCGCTACCCCACCCAGCACGATGGTGCCTCAGGCGGCGAGCATTACGAAGCATCGGAAATCGATCTTCTACGCTCGGGCCAGCCCCTGCTGCGCCCAGGCGATGAAAACCAGCAAGCTGCGCTGCACGTTCCAGTGGTGCTTCATCACGCGCTCGAAGCCGTACTGGTGATCGAGCACGAGTACGGCCACGGATGCACCGATCACGAAGCACAACTGGCCGAAGAAACCGCAAAACTGGCCTGGGCCTGGATTACCCGCGCCCAGGCCGAAGCCGCATTGCGCGCCAGCTCGGCACAATTGTCGGCCATGTTCGACCAGGCCAGCGCGGGTATTGCCGTGTGCGACGACGCCTGGGCACTGGTTCGGGTCAATGACCGTTACTGCGAAATCGTCGGCCGCAGCCGCGAAGAATTGCTCGGCCAGGGTCTGTACGACCTCGGCCAGTCAGGTGAAACCTCCCGCGTCGCTTCTGCCTGCGAGCGCAGCCTGCGGCGCGGGCAGCAGTTCGAGAGCACCCGTCCGCACAATCGTCCCGACGGCACGACCGTGTGGACACAGAACCACATCACACCGCTGCTGGACGAGCAGCGTAACGTCACCGGAACCATCTGCGTCTGTGTGGATATCAGTGAGCGCATGCGAGCCGAAGCGGAGCTGCGCGCCTTGAACGAGGGCCTGGAAGACCATGTAGCCGATATGGTTGCGCAACGTGAAGCGGCCATCGCACAGCTCCACGAAGCGCACAAGATGGAACTGGTCGGCCAGCTTACCGGCGGCTTCGCTCACGACTTCAACAACCTGCTGACGCCCATCATGGCGTCCCTGGAGCTGATTCGTCGTCGGGTGCCGGACGAGCGCGCCAGCAAACTGGTGGATGGCGCCCTGCAGGCAGCCGATCGTGCGCGCATTCTGGTGGAACGGCTGCTTACCTTCGCGCGCCGACAAACGCTCAAGCCCCAGGCGGTCAGCCTCGCAACGGTGATCGGCGAAATGCGCGACCTGATCCAACGCTCGCTCGGACCGGCTACCGAGGTGTGCATCGATATTCCTGCCGAGATGCCGACCGTCTTCATCGACCCGCATCAACTGGAACTGGCCATTCTCAACCTGACGGTCAATGCCCGCGACGCCATGCTCGACGGCGGCCGGCTGAAAATAACCGCCGAGCTCGACGCACTGGCCGACGGCACCGTGGAGAGCCTGAGTGCCGGCCAGTACGTGCATTTGCGGGTGGAAGACAGCGGCAGCGGGATGGACGAGGAAACCCTGCGCCGCTGCATCGAGCCCTTCTACTCCACCAAGGATGTCGGCAAGGGCACAGGCCTTGGCCTGCCCATGGTACAGGGCCTGCTCGTACAGTCAGGAGGCGGATTCGATATCGTCTCGCAGGTGGGCCAGGGCACGCGCGTGAGCCTGTGGTTGCCAATCGCCGATACCCCGGCTACCCGCGACACCAGTTCGACCGAGGAAGACGCGCCAAGGGCGCCACGCCCCACCCACGTTCTGCTGGTGGATGACGAGAACCTGGTGCGCGACACCACCAGCCTGCACCTGCATGATCTCGGCTACGAGGTGACGGAGACCTGTTCGGCTGCCGCAGCGCTGAAACTGATCGAGGGCGGGTTGAAACCTGACGTGCTGGTGACCGATCACGTCATGGCGAACAAGACAGGCGCACAGCTCGCTCAGGAACTGATACAGAGCATGCCTGACCTGCCTGTGTTGATCATCACCGGTTACGCCAGCCTGACTCCGACGCAGATCAGCGACTTCGAGGTGCTGGCCAAACCCTTCCGCCGTCGCGACATCGCCATCCGCCTGGCGCAGCTCGTCAATGCCAAAGGTGCCTCCCCCCCTGATTGATCGAACCTGACCGAAAACGGTATCGGCGCTTGCTGGCTTTGCGGACGGCCCATGCGCTGCAACCGCTGGACGGGCCTGCCCTTTCGCAACCTGACGCAAGGGCAGTGGGAGCGAGCGACTATTGGCACCCTGCCTGTCGTTTACTTACACCTGAACGCATCCGAAACAGTGCACGACCACGCAAATAAGTTGGCGCTGTTTTTTTGTCCATCGAATAAAAAAGCTGTAAAAAACCAGACACGAGTCTCAATACCGGCGTCAAAAAATCGAACTTTTCTACACCCGTATTTTTCCTCCATGAAAACAGTCTTCCCCGCGTGAAGAGGCACACTTCAAAGCCCCTTCCAGCGGGTTTAGTCAGTGCGGTAGAGCACTTAGCCGACTGCAAGAAGTCAATACTTCAGCACGACTATACCGTCCGTCTTATATAAAAGATTTCGCTAGAACGAAGCGCTGGAAAGTTGCTTAGTACACGGGAGGGCGAACCCCTCGTACACCCACTCATCAGGAGATACAAAAATGGCTAACAGCAATCCTGGAAACTTTGCCAATGACCGCGCCAAAGCGTCAGAGGCAGGCCGTAAGGGCGGTCAGCAAAGTGGCGGCAACTTTGCCAATGATCGTGAGAAGGCAGCGGAAGCAGGCCGCAAGGGTGGCCAGAACAGCCATGGCGGCGGTGGTAAACGCTCCTCCTAGTTGAGGGCGGCAACGGCCCACCACATGCGGGCCTAGCCTCTGGAGCCGATTCGCCCCAGGCCAACCCAAAGCCTGCCATTCTGGCTTGACCGGCCATGGAGTCAGCTGCCGTATCGCCACGCGCACTACCGAGTCAACGTGCAAGTTTCATATACAGGCCACTCGGCCTGAACAATCCCTATCGCTCCCGTAACCGAAGAATAAACAAAATGATCAAGACACTCTGCTTGGACGCAATCTACGCACTTTACAACTTCTTCAACCCGATCGTTGAACAACGACCAACTGAATCACCCTTCCTGCTGACAATCGAGCTCACCAATCCACTGACAATGGAATCGCTCACCATCACCGGCACCCCCTGCTTTGAAAACAAAGATGCTCTGGAAATCCACGAAGTCGATACATCACTCGAAATACGCGCCATGTAAGCCGCCTCTCTATTTTCCAGCTTCATGGTTTCAAGCAAACCATGAAGCGTTGAAAGCCTGCCGTTCCGCATAAACAACAGCGTTGTTCTGGATATCATCGCTCATGAAAAACAATACCTACTTATTCGTACGTAAAATGGTTTCATATAACGCATCGACAGAGCCACCAGACAACCGGTCAATCGCAAGGAAGGCGAGTCCGTAGAGAAAGCGCACAGCCATACAAGACGCCGACCACTGCGCAGCTCAGAGTGACAGCTCCTTTTGCGTGGAGGTTCGCGATGCTCCCTACTCCGATCAAGGTACCCAGCGATTGGGCTCTGCTCTTTCTGCGGGTCTCTGGCAGCCTGCTATTGCTGGCAGTACACGGCCTGCCGAAGCTGACGAACATGCAGGCAGAACTCGGCTCGATCGAAGACCCGCTGGGCCTCGGACCGGTCATCACCCTTGCCCTGGCGCTATTCGCCGAGGTCGTGTGCCCGCTGCTGATCATCTTCGGTCCCTTCACCCGACTCGCCAGCCTGCCGATCCTCGCGGTGCTGCTGGTCTCCCTGGCACTGGTACATCCCCAATGGAGCCTGGCCGAGGGCCAGTTCGCCTGGCTGCTGGCAATCGTCTTCACCACACTGGCGATCGGTGGTCCGGGTCGCTTTGCCCTGGGCAGGCACCTGCCCTTCCAGTGACGCGGCATCCTGCCCGCCGCGGTCTTCACTGCTGGGCTGGCCGTGCGGCCGCCTCGCTGCTCTTGTTGCTCTTACTGCTCACCGCAATGGCTGCAGCGCACAATTCTCGACACTGGCAGGCACCGAGCGTGATGCACTCGACGCGCCTGTGACGACATTTCTGAAATCATCGTCGCAGCTGTCTGCCATGCGGTTATCCCACGCATGCAATTAAAGAGTAGGCTGCATAAACAGTCCGAACTTTCTGGCGTTTCGACGCCCTGTATGAACACCGCACACGAAGTCTGGAATACCCATGATCAAATCCGCCAAACATCGCGCTACCGTCATCTGCCAGCAACACGGCAAGGTTCTGCTGGTGCGCAAGGCCGAAGAAAAATGGACACTGCCGGGCGGCAAGATCGAAGCGAACGAGCGGCCGGCGGAAGCGGCGCTTCGCGAGCTGTTCGAAGAAACCGGGCTGGATAGCCAGGCGCTGGAGTTCCTCGCCCTGCACGAGTTCGACAGCCGCCCCCACCATGTCTTCCGCGTAACGGTGCCAGAGGCCCTGGACGCCAGGCCGCAGAACGAGATCGCCGACTGCCGCTGGTTCTCCTCGGTCGACCTGGACAAGGACGTCAAGAAACCCTCGCGCAAACTGCTCGAACTGTATTTCGCCGAAGGCCGCCCGCAGCAGGCTTGATCACCTGCGTTCAGCAAGCGCTGCCGGCGATCACCTGGCGGCCTGAGACGACTTGAGCTGGGACACGCCGAACAGCACCAGGGCCAAACCCGCTAGCTGGTAGAGCGAAATCGCCTCGCTCAACACAGCCCAGGACACCAGCACCGTCAACAAAGGCCCCAGATTGCCGATCGCCGCGGTCTGCGTCGCACCGAGGCGCTGAATGGCCAGCGCCATCCAGTAGATTGGCAGGACCGTCGATAGCAGCGCCATCAGCGCCGCATAGCCCCATATCGCCACCGGCAGTTCGGCCAGCGCGGCCGCGTCGGAACTGATGCTGAAATGCACCAGCACCATCACCGCCGAGGTACTGCCAGCCAGCGCGGCCAGGCGCATGGAACCCAGACGACCGACCATCAGGCCAGCGCCCAGGTAATACAGTGCGTAGGTCACGGCACTGGCGAACACCCAGGCCACGCCCTTGATGACCTCCACACTGAAGCCAACCGTGCCAATATCATGGATGAACGCAACGCCCAGCCCTGCATAACAGATGGCCGATGCCAGCAACGTGCGGCGGGTCGGGCGCTCCCGCAGGGCGATCATCTGGAACAGCAGAACGAGCGTCGGGTAGGTGAAGAGAATCAACCGTTCGAGCCCGGCACTGATGTACTCCAGGCCATAGAAGTCGAACAGGCTGGACAGGTAGTAGCCGACCAGCCCCAGCCACAGGACCCGCAGCGTGTCCTGAACCGTGAGTGCGCTACGCCCTTCCCGGCGGCTCAACCAGCCGAGCAGCAAGAACAGCGGCAGTGAAAGGCCCATGCGCATGGCCAACAGGCCGAGCGCATCGACGCTGCCTGCCGCGTAGGACAATTTCACGAAGATCGCCTTGAGGCTGAACCCCGCTGCTGCCAGGACGGCGAACAGGCTGCCGTTGGCCAGGCTGCGGGAATAGAAGCTGTACAGTGGGTTCATCGTCGCTCAATCGGCAGCAAGGCCTTGCAGATGGGCAATCCGCGCCCACATCACCTGCGGGTTGGAGTACATCGGGAAGTGCCCGCAATCGGGGATCTGCGCCAGCACCACGCCGTGGCGCTGGATATGCGCCAGGTACGACAACGAGGCGTTCTGGTCGCCGTACATGAACATCTTCGGCAGCGGCAAGCCAAGGAATTTATCCATCAGTTGCCCCTGATCAGACAGCTCGACCATCGATTCGAAGATCCCCCGCACCGCCCCGGCCCGTACCTTGTGGCGCAGGCTGGCGGCATACAGCGCGCTGGCGTAGGCCGGGGCACGGCGGGTGCGTTCGATGAAGTCGGTGAAGAAACCTTCGGCATCCTCGTGCGGGTAATCGTGAATCTGCCGGCTGAGAAAGCAGTCTTCCGGCGCGATGTTGCCCTCGATATCGACGAAGCTCAGCACCCGCTGTGGATACCGATGCGCCAGCATCAACCCCGTCAGCCCACCCATGGAATGCCCCACCAGATGGAAACGCTCGATAGCGAAATGCTCGAGCATCGCCACAGCGCTCTGCACCAGCAAGGGAATCGACAGTCGCGACAGGTCCGAGCAGGTACTTTCACCGCAACCCGGTGCATCGTAAGCGAGCAGCGCGTGCCCATTGAAACGCGGCTGAAGCACGATATCGGCGTAGTCCTCCTTGGTGGAGCCGAAGCCGTGCAGAAAGACGATGGGCGCTTTTTCACCGCTGCGGTGAAGAGCAGCGACACCCAGGTCGACGCCGTCGATGCTCAAGGGCACCTGGGCCTGAGTGAGGGGATGGAACGTGGACAAGAGAGGACTCCGCTGATGGACGCAGGCGCCACTGTGTCTCGGCGTCAGCCATCTGTAAATTCCGAAGCCGGTAAGCCAGCCATAGCCGCAACCTATGGCTGGATTTGCTCCAGCAAGGCATCCACCAGAGGGTTGCTGCGCACCCTACTCCACACCACCGCGGTGGTGACCACGCTTAGCTTGGGCGTCAGCGGCTTCAGCACCACGTTGTCGGGCACCAGCTTGCGGGTCGATGCGGGAACCAGCGCCAGCCCCTGACCACAACTGACGAAGGCGATCTGCGACGCCACCGAACGCACCTCGTGCAACACCCGAGGGTTGAGGCCATTGGCCTTGCAGGCGCCGATCAGGTGATCGAAGTAGCTGGGGCTGACCTGCCGGGACGACATCACCAGCGGCTCGTCCGCCAGACTGGCGAAGCTCAGCCGCTGTCGTGTGGCAAGCGGATGATCACGAGGCACGGCAACCGCCAGGCGTTCTTCGGTCAGCGGCAGACAACGGATAGAGGCGCCCAGATTGCCCTCCAGGCGCGCGAAGGCCAGATCGATATCACCGGCTTCGAGGGCGGGGATGGCTTCGGCACTGTCGATTTCCCTGACGGCCACGGTGATCTGTGGATGATCGAGCTTGAAGCGCTCGATCAATGGCGGCAGCACGTCGGTCATCGCCGCGGTGATGGCGCCGATGGTCAGCACCCCAGCCTGGCCGGATACCGCTTCGAGCACCGCCAGTTCGAGGCGTTCGAGCTGATCGGCGAACTTGCGTACGGCCGGCAGAATGGCTGCACCGGCCGGCGTCAGCGTGACACCCCGGCGCGAGCGCTCGAACAGCTTGACCTTCAGTGCGTGTTCGAGCGTCTGGATCTGCTCGGTCAAGGGCGGCTGGGACATGCCCAGGCGCTTGGCGGCGTGGCTGAAGCTCTGCTCCTCGGCGACCGCCTGGAACAGCCAGAGGTGCCTGATCAGGCGAAAGTTGATCATTGCCCTTCCATAGCTAAAACGTATAGGTATCTGGTTATCGACCAATATACCTATGGAAGGAACGTGCAGGTAGCCTCAGCCCAACCTGTCGCCCGCGATCATCTCGTGGATGCGGTTGGCCACCGCCTCCATGGTGAAGGGCTTGGTCAGCAGGCGCATGCCGGGGGCCAGGTGGCCGTTGCCGATCACCGAGTTCTCCGCATAGCCGGTGATGAACAGCACCTTGAGCTCCGGCCGCTCGACGCGCGCCAGGTCAGCCAGTTGCCGACCGTTCATGCCACCGGGCAGGCCGACATCCGTCACCAGCAGATCGATGCGCACATCGGATTGCAGAATCTTCAGGCCCGCAGCACCGTCGCCGGCTTCGAGCGTGGTGTAGCCCAGCTCCTCGAGCACCTCGATGACCAGCATGCGGATGGCCGGCTCGTCATCGACCACCATGACGGTTTCCCGCGAGTCGGTGCGCGGGCTGCTCGACTGGCTGGTAGGCTCGGTCTCTTCTTCGTCGCTGTCGTAGTAACGCGGCAGATACAGGCACATGGTGGTGCCCTGGCCGACTTCGGAATAGATGCACACCTGCCCGCCGGATTGGCGTACGAAACCGTACACCATCGACAGCCCGAGGCCGGTGCCCTCGCCCATCGGCTTGGTGGTGAAGAATGGCTCGAAGGCGCGTTCGATCACGTCTTCGCTCATGCCGGTACCGGTACCGGTATCGGTGACGCACAGCGACAGGTACTGGCCCGGCGGCACGTTGCGCCCACGGGAGGCGTACTCGTCGATCCACTTGTTGCCGGTTTCGATGGTCAGGCGGCCGCCATTGGGCATGGCATCACGGGCGTTGAGACACAGGTTGAGCAACGCGTTTTCCAACTGCGGCCCGTCGATGAAGCTCGACCACAGGCCCGCGGCCAGCGCCACTTCGGTGGTGATGTGCGGCCCCACGCTGCGCCGTATCAGTTCCTCCATGCCGACCACCAGACGATTGACGTTGGTCGGTTTGGGGTCGAGTGTCTGCCGGCGCGAGAAAGCCAGCAGCCGGTGGGTCAGCGCCGAGGCGCGCCGTGAGGCACTCTGCGCGGCGCTGACGTAGCGCTCGACATCGCTCAGGCGGCCCTGGCTGAGGCGCATCTGCAGCAATTCCAGGGAACCACTGATACTGGTCAGCAGGTTGTTGAAGTCGTGGGCGATGCCGCCGGTCAACTGCCCGACCGCCTCCATCTTCTGCGACTGGCGCAGTGCATCTTCCACCACGCTCAGGCGCTCTTGCTCGCGCAGGCGCTCGGTGATGTCGTAGACGAACTGGTAGGCGCCGATCTGGCGGCCATCGCTGTCGTTCAAACGGCTGAAATGCATTTCGTAATGGCGGGTACCTTCTGCGGCCTCGACGGGCACCACCACATCGAACTCTTCACCGGCCAGCGCACGCTCCCAGGGCGCGAGCACGGCAGCCAGGTTCTCGGGCTGATCGGCGAGGTTGTCCTTCATGCTGTCGCCGATCTGCGGGCAAACGCCGAAGACCTGCTCGAACTCGCGCATGCCCGAGCCGTTGATGGCGATCCAGCGGTAATCGAAGCCCATGATGAAGATCAGTGCATCGGCGCCATCCACCACCCCGGCCAGCACCCGACGCGCCTCGTTGGCATCGCGCACACGCAGCTCCAGGGTTTCGTTGAGCTGGCGCAGCGAGGCCTCGGCCTGCTTGCGCTGGGTGATGTCCTGAAACAGCACCGCAACCTGCTTGCGACTGGCGGGCCCGACACGAAAGGCACTGATTTCCAGGTGGCGGCCCGTGGCGATCAGCTCCTGCTCGAAGCGAATCGACTCGCCGGTGTGCAGCACATGGCCGTAGCGTGCGACCCAGCTGTCCGCCTCTTCGCCGACCATCTCGCGCAATTTCTGGCCGACCACGTTGCGGATACCCGCGTGTTCGGCATAGGCCGGGTTGGCCTCGATATGGATGTAGTCGCTGAGCGGCCCATGGGGACCATCGAAGAACTCGATGACGCAGAAGCCTTCATCCATGGTGTTGAACAGAAATTCGTAGCGCTCGCGCTCTTGAGCGAACGCGTTCTCGACACGACGCTGCTCGGCGATGTCGATTTCCTGGACGAAGATGCCATCGACCTGCCCATGGACATCGAACTGCGGCAGGTAGAGGAAGTCCAGTTGATAGCCGTCTTTACCGGGTATCTGGAAATTCCGTGCCCGCACCGGGCGACCGCGCCGGTAGGCCTCCTCCATAAGTTCGATGAAACGTCGCTCGATGCGCCCGGCGAGCACCTCACGTACCGGCCTGCCGGTCACATCGCCCAGGCCCAGCACCCGCTGATAAGCCGGATTGATGTGTTCGAAGCGCAGCTGCTCGCCTCGCAGCACGGCCATCGCCGCAGGCGCCTGCTCGAAGATCTTCTGAAACTGCATCTCGCGGTCCGCAGCCAGGCCTTCGCCTCGCGATGCAGCCAAGCTGGCTTTCAGTTGAGCGTTTTCGTCTTCGAGTGCTTGCAGCCGCTGCCGAAGCGCTTCGGCGTCATCAGATATCACGATAGGAACCGAGCAGGCAGGGAAATGGGAGCAGAGCGAAGCGCCATTGAATCCTGTCTCGCTACTTTTTGCCACTCCTGCAAGCGGTTTCCCCGGCAGACGCAACGGCGCCACCTGTCGGCCATCCGCTCAGCCCGCCGCACGGCCGAAAAAGCCTGCATGCTGGGCGAACTCGACGAAGCGCCGGTTGGCCAGTGACAGGTATTCGTTGGCTCGCCAGCACAACCTGAAACTCATGCCCAGCGGCGGCTCGAAGGGCACACCGACGATACCGGGTTCGCCCTGCTGCACCGAGCGCAACAGGGTGGAAATGCCCAGCCCATCCAGGGTCGCCCGGGTCACCAAGGACACGAAGTTGCTTTGCAGGGCGATGCGGTAGGTGACCCCGCCCTCGGCGCAAAAGGCATCGAGCAGGTGGCGCTGCAGGAAGCTCTGGTCGAACACCACCATATCCGCGTCCTGCAGACGCCCTGCCGGCAGTCGTGCCTCACCGGCCAGGGGATGCTGCTGGTTCATGCACAGCACCATTTCGTCAGTGCCGAGCAGCACCGATTCCCAGGCGCTGCTCACCCGCCGAGATTCGAGCAGGGCGAGGTCGATCTGCCGCGCTTCGAGCAGCCGGCCGATCTCGTCGGCACTGCCTTCGAACACGCTCATGACGATGCCCGGATACGCCTGACGAAAGGCGCTGAGCAGCTCCGGCATGTAATGGATGCCGAACATCGGCGGCACCCCGAGGCGTATCTCGCCGCGCTGCAGATCGGCCATGTCGCCCAACTCCTGGCGTGCCATATCCAGTTCCAGTAGCGCCTTGGCGACACGCTCCAGAAACACCTGGCCTTCGGCAGTGACGGTGATCTGTCGGGCGGCGCGGTTGAAAAGCACCACGCCCAGCTCCTCTTCGAGGCGCGTCACGGCCATGCTCAGCGCTGGCTGGGCGATGTGCATCGCCTCGGCCGCTCGGGTGAAGCTGCCCAGCCGGGCGATTTCCACACAACACCTCAACGCTCTCAGATTCACGGCAAAACCCATAACAATTTGTGATGAAAAGCATCATAACAATATATTTCTCATGATGACCCCACGCACCTAGCATGGCCCCAACCCATCGGTCAGGAGCTCCCGCCATGCCTATCGCCTTTATCGGTCTCGGACAGATGGGTCGGCCGATGGCCATCAATCTGCTCCACGACCACCCCGGCCTGCTGGTCAGCTCAGTCAGTGGCCGCGCCTACCCCGAGTTGACCGGTCTGGGTGCCGAAGCCACCGAGGATCGGCGGCGCCTGGCAGGCTGCGACAAGGTGTTCTTGTCGCTACCCAATGCCGCGGTGATCAGAGAGCTGCTGTTCGCCGCAGACGGCCTCGCGCAGTGGATGCGCCCGGGAAGCATCGTCATCGACACCAGCACCGTCGACTATCAGCAGACCCTGGAGATCGAAAGCGAACTGGCGACGCGTGGCATCCACTTCATGGATGCACCGGTGTCCGGCATGCCGTCACGGGCCGCCGACGGCACCCTGACGATCATGTGTGGCGGCAATGCAGCAGTGTTCGCGGATGTGCAGCCGTACCTGCAGAGCATGGCCACGACCATACTGCACATGGGCGCAGCGGGTAGCGGCCAACTGACCAAACTGATCAACCAGCTGCTCTACGACATCAATTGCGCGGCGCTGGCGGAAGTTCTGCCGATGGCGGTCAAGCTCGGCCTGGATGCGGAGAAGGTCAGCGCCGTGGTCAACAACGGCACCGGGCGCAGCCATGCGTCCAGCTATTTTTTGCCGCACATACTCGCTGGCCGCTTCGACAGCGCCTACCCGCTCGATCACGCCTACAAGGACCTCACCAGTGCAGCACGCCTGAGCGCCGATCTGGGCATTCCCCTGCCGCTGCTCTCGGCCGCCACGGCGATCTACCAGACGGCCTTGCTGCAAGGCCATGGCAGCGACGACAAGGGCGCCATGATCAAGGTCTACGAGCGGCTGCTGGGCGTGGAGTTTCGCGCCGCGCCGCCAGCCAGCCTGCCAGCGCCTGTCCATCCCCACTGATCCGTTCATTCACCAGGAACCACCATGCAAGACGATGCCTTCGCCCCTGCGGCTACCGCCGCGCTGCTGCTGACAACCTGGCGCGCCGCAACGCTGCTCGACAGCCTGCCCGTCGCGCTGCGCCCGCATACCCTGCAACAGGGTTACGCCGCGCAGGACTGCCTGTTCAAGGCAGCCGGCGGTAGCCGAGCCGGCTGGAAGCTGGGCGTCGGCAGCCCAGCGGCCATGCGCGCTGCGCAACTGTCGCGGCCGCTGATAGGCCAGCTGGAAGCGGCTCGCTGCCACACCAGCGGTGCACGGCTGCATCTCCCCATGAACGGGCCACTGACCATCGAATGCGAAATCGCCTTCGTGCTCGCCCGGGATATCGAGCCGCTGCCGGGCCGTGGCGTGCAGCCCGATGACATCCGCCACACCTGTCTGACCTTCGAAGTGGTGCGCTCACGCTTCATCGACCGCAAAAGCGTCGGCTGGCCAAGCTTCACGGCGGACAACGTCGGCTTCGAAGCGCTGATCATCGGCCCGCCCGCCTGCACAGGCCTCGACCTGCAGGTGCTGCGCGAACTCGCGCAAACGACCGTGGTGCACCTGAACGGCGAGCCCCGAGCGCGCACGCTGCACGGCGATGCCGCCACCGATCCGCTGAACTCACTGGCCGCCCTCTACGCCCACGCCGCCGAACAGGGCGAGACGCTGCGCGCCGGCGACATCGTGTCCACCGGCGCGCTGTGCGAACCCTTCGATATAAGCGGCAGCGGCCATGAACTGACGGTGCGTTATCTGGGCCGGGAGCTTTGTTTTTTCTGTTGACGAGGACAGACGAGACCAACGCCACCCCGGCCGAGCCTCAGCCTTCAGGCAGCGAGCGACGCACCTTGTCGAGCAGCTCGTTCATCTTGAACGGCTTGGTCAGCAGTTCCATGCCGCTGTCGAGGAACACCTGGCGGTTGATGGCGTTCTCGGCATAACCGGTCATGAACAGGATCGGCAGATCGGGACGCAGCTTGCGCCCCGCCTCGGCCAGCTCACGACCGTTCATGCGCGGCAGGCCGACATCGGTCAGCAGCAGGTCGATCACTGCGCCGCTCTGCAGATGGGCCAACGCAGTCTCCACGTCTTCGGCTTGAGTACAGCGATAACCCGCCTCCTCCAGCACTTCGCAGACGAAGGCCCGTACCGTGGCCACATCCTCGACAACCAGTACCCGCTCGCCAGCGCCGCGATGCTCGACCTGTTCGGCATCGCTCTCGATGACCACCGGCTCGCTGCTGGCCGGCAGCATGATGGTGACTTCGGTACCTCGCCGAGTGGCGCTGCGAATGCTCGCGTTGCCGCCAGACTGGCGGGCGAAACCATAGATGGTCGACAGCCCCAGCCCGGTGCCTTGGCCCACCGGTTTGGTGGTGAAGAAGGGATCGAACACCTTATCGATCAGGGCATGGTCGATACCGCTGCCGTCGTCGCGCACCGACAGCGCCACGTAAACGCCATCGGCCAGGTTCGGGTCGCCACTGGAGTGAGCGGTGTAGGTATTGACCCAGATATTGCCGCCATTGGGCAGTGCATCCCGGGCATTGATCACCAGATTGAGCACGGCGTTTTCCAGCTGACTGGGGTCGACCAGGGCGATGGCCGGCTTGCCGGTCAGTTCCAGGGTCAGGGTGATCTGCTCGCCGATGGTACGCACCAGCAACTCTTCCAGCGAACGCACACGCTCGTTGACGTCGACGGCGCGATTGTCGAGCGGCTGCTTGCGGGCGAACGCCAGCAAACGATGGGTCAGCGCAGCAGCGCTCATCGCCGAATTAAGCGCAGCCTCGGTATACAGCTGCACGCGGTCGAGGCGCTGCTCGGCGACCCGTTTCTGAATCAGCTCCAGGCTGGTGATGATGCCGGTGAGCATGTTGTTGAAGTCGTGGGCAATACCACCAGTGAGGTTGCCCAGGGCCTCCATCTTCTGCACTTGCAGCAACTGCGCTTCGGTGCGGGCGCGCTCGGCGACTTCGCGGGCCAGCCTGCTGGTGGCGTCGTCCAGTTGTGCCAGGTGCAGACGTTCGCGGCGACGGTGCTCGGTAACGTCTTCGACGAACACCAGACTCAGTTCCGGGGTGCGGTAAGGCGACACCTGCCACTCGGTTTCCCGGGTTTCGCCCTGCACCTGCATGTTCAGCGAGCCCTTCCAGCGCTCGCCAGCCTTGAGACGCAGGCGCAGCTCGTCGAGCAGCGAAGCCTGGCCATCGTCAAAACACTGGCTGAGCAGTTGGGTATCCGGCTCGTCCTGAATCAGCTGAGCGAAGGCATGGTTGCACTCATGCACCTTGAGGTCCGAATCGAGGACGGCAATCGGCGCTGAAACGTTGACGAAAATCTCCCGAAAACGCGCCTCGCTTTCCCGCAACGCATGTTCGGTATCGCGTACCCGCAGCAGAGTGCGCAGGGTCGCCAGCAGCACGTCGGGATCGACCGGATGCACCAGATAGGCGTCGGCCCCGGCCTCCAGACCGGTAATGATGTCGCCCGTCTGGATCGACGCCGCCGAGACGTGGATCACCGGCAGCAGCGCCGTACCCGGCTCGGCACGCAGGATGCGGACGATATCGAAGCCGCTCATGTCCGGCAGGTTGACGTCGAGGATCAGCGCATCTGGCGACTCGCCACGAATCAGCGCCAGCCCGTCGGTGCCCGTGCCGGCCTCCAGCACCTGATACCCGTGTTTCTCCAGGCGCCGGCGCAGGGCATAGCGGGTGGCGACGTTGTCATCGACGATCAGCAGGCGGGTATCAGGCTTCATCGACAGACTCCGCTGCGATCGCCAGGGGAATGCTCACGAAGAACACTGACCCGACGCCCGGCTCGCTTTCCACCCCGACCTCGCCTCCCAGCAACGCCGCAAAGCGCTTGCACAGGGAAAGCCCCAGGCCGGTGCCGCGCAGACGCTTCTGCAGCGGCGAGTCGACCTGGGAAAAGTCCTCGAACAGCGCGCCGTGCAGCTCGGGGGCGATGCCGATGCCGGTGTCGCTGACCGCGAAACACACCCGATCGGTACCTTCCAGGCGGGCGGACACCCGCACTTCACCACGGGTGGTGAACTTCAGGGAGTTGGCGATGAAGTTACGCAGGATCTGCGCAAGCTTCTTGTCGTCGGTGTACAGCCGCGGCAAGCCCACCGGCTCCTCGAAAATCAGGTCCACGGCGCTGGCGTCGACGATTGGCCGGAACATGCCGCGCAAGGCCGAGAACAGGTCCAGCATGTCGAACCAGGCCGGCGAGATGCTGATGCGCCCGGCCTCGATCTTGGCCAGGTCGAGCAGGTCATCGACCATGTCGCTGAGCTCGCGTGCCGCCGTGCTGACGAAGGCTACCTGGCGATGCTGCTCGGCGCTTAGCGGGCCATCGAGTTCATCGGTCAGCAGGCTGGTGATGCTCAGGATCGAGCCCAGCGGCGTACGGAACTCATGGCTCATGTAGGACAGGAAGCGGCTCTTCAGGTCCGATGCCTGGCGCAACTCGTCGGCCTGATTGTCGAGTTCGGCATACAGGGCGAGGACGCCCTGGTTGGTTTCATCGAGTTCTTCGCGCAGCGCCGCACTTTCACCTTGCAGACGGGCGATCAGTGCGGCCTGCTCGGCATGGGTCAGGTCAGTCGGCTCAACCATGAGCGGGCTCCAGGGCAATGACCACGACCGTGACATCGTCACGGCCACGGCAGAAATCTCGGTGCAGCACGGCGGCGATCACCGCCGGATGGCAGTGCACCAGGCCGGGGTAGTCCTTCAAATTCCAGCGCGACTGCAGGCCGTCACTGTGCAGAATCAGCAGCTGGCCATTGACCTCGTCGTAGTCGAAAGGCTGCGCCTTGCGGTATTGGCCACCGACGATGCCCGGATGCGATGCCAGGCCGCGGGACTTCTCGGCGTTGATCAACGCGGCGCTGATATTGCCGACCCCGACGAAGCGCAGGGTGCCGTTGTCGAGCCGTGCCTGGGCGATGGCCACCGCGCCACCGCGGGTGCCGTTCATGGCGCGGTGCAGCTCCTCGAGCAGCACGACCGGCTCACTGAACGGGCTCAGAGCGAAGGTGCGCTCGCCTGCCAGCGCGGCACGCTCGGCTTCCTCGCCATGGCCAAGCCCGTCGATTACCAGCGCGCTGAAGGTGCTGCCCTGGGCTGCGAGGTGCCAGACATCACCGCAGGCCGGGTCGTCGTGCAGCGAATGCTGGCTGACCCCGAAGCGCCAGTCCGGCTGTTTGTCCGTGCGTGCGTAAACGCGTGCGAGCAACACCGCACCGCGGGCATCGGCGTACACGTCGAACACCTCGGCCTGCCGCGACACCGCGCCCAGCCCGATGCCCTGGGTACCGCCGGTGGAATAACCGTCGGCCAGGCAGGCATTCAGATCGAACCCCTGGGCGCGATCCACGGCAAGCACCTCGATGCCAGCGCCGCTGGGGCGTGGCACGACCCGCAGGTGCAACTCACCACGCCCGGCATGCTTGAGCAGGTTGCTTGCCAGTTCGGTGGTCACCAGGGCGACACGGCCCGCATCGGTGTCGTCGAAGCCCTGCTGCTCGGCCAGTTTCTGGGCGGTACGCCGGGCATGACCGACCTGGCTGCTGTCGTCGATGGGCAGCACCAGGGTCATGCTGCCGCTGATCGTCATGTCCATCGGGTGATCGTGATTCGTGTGCCTTCACCGGGTGCGGTGTCCAGCTCGAATTCGTCGACCAGACGCTTGGCGCCCGTCAGGCCGAGCCCCAGGCCATTGCCGGACGTCCAGCCATCGGTCATGGCGAGCTTGAGGTCGGGAATGCCGGGGCCTTCGTCGCGAAAGGTCAGGCGCAGCCCGATACGCGCGCTGTCTTCGAGCACCTGCCAGTCCATGTCACCGCCGCCGCCATAGACCATGGTGTTGCGCGCCAGCTCGCTGACCGCCGTGACCAGCTTGGTCAGATCGATCAGCCGCATGCCGCACTCGGTGGCCAGCTTGCGTGTGGTCTGGCGCGCCAGGACCACGTCCTGCTCGATGTTGATCGGTTGGGTACCGCTGCTGCGTACGATCATTGCCGAGCTACTCGTTCCCGCAGCAGCTTCATCCCGCGATCGACGTTCAATGCGGTGCTGACGCCCGGCAGGGTCATGCCCAGTTCCACCAGGGTGATCGCCACGGCGGGCTGCATGCCGACCAGCATGGTCTCGGCGTCCATGATCTTCGACAGCCCGGAGATGGTGCCGATCATCCGGCCGATGAACGAATCGACCATGTCCAGCGCGGAGATGTCGATCAACACACCGCGGGCCGAGGTCTTGCTGATCAGCTCGGAAAGATCGTCCTGCAGGGTCAGCGCGAGCTGGTCATGCATATCGACCTGAATGGTCACCAGCAGGAACTCGCCCATCCGCAAAATCGGAATGCGTTCCATGGCTTCAGACCGCTTTGCTGAGGGTGACGCCAAGACGGCTCAGGGCCAGCTTCAGGGCATCGGCCAGGTTGGCTTTGGTCACCACGCCTTGCAGGTCGAGGCCCAGGTGCACGATGGTCTGCGCGATCTGCGGGCGCACGCCACTGATGATGCAGTCGGCGCCCATCAGGCGAATGGCGGTCACGGTCTTGAGCAGGTGCTGGGCGACCAGGGTGTCTACGGTCGGCACACCGGTGATGTCGATGATGGCGATTTCCGAACCGGTATCGACGATCCGCTGCAGCAGCGACTCCATCACCACCTGCGTGCGTTGCGAGTCCAGGGTGCCGATCATCGGCAGTGCCAGGACGCCATCCCACAGCTTGACCACCGGCGTGGACAATTCCAGCAACTCTTCCTGCTGACGCTTGATCACCGATTCGCGGGATTTCTGGAACGTGCGGATGGTATGCAGGCCCAGATTGTCGAACAGCTCGGAGACTTCCCACTGCTGCTGCGCCAGTTCTTCGGGCTGGTCACGGTACTGGCGCTGCAGCAAGGCGAACAGCGGGCCCTTCAGGGCGAAGATGAAACTGGCGGCCTGGTGGGAGTCATGGCCCAGCAGCGCGCGGCTGGACGACAGGCGCTCGAGGAACTGGCGCACGTCTTCCCAGCTGGCGGCGGCGATGTTGGCAGCACCGCCGTTCTCCAGCCCGGCGATGGTCAGTTGCAGAAACTCCGCGGTCTGCTGCTGCAGATCCTGCTCCTTGAGGTTGCGAGTCGAACCGCTCGCCTCCAGGCCCCTGATCCACTCATCGAGCAGTTGTGCCTGATTGTTCTTGATCGCCTCGATGGTGCCGAGCTGCAGTGCTGCCATGTGCCATTAACTCCTGAACGAATACGGATCGATACCGAACTGACCGCTGTTAGACAGTGACAGGAGGGGTTCGGGATAGTTGGAGATAGTTTTGCGCCACGCATAGTACGAGCAAATCATCCCCATAAAGAAGGGGTAAATAGACCCAGAATGACATCATTGTCCGACGCACTGAGAATCGCTTCGCATTCCTTTTCGAGCAAGGCCGACAGGGCAGTGGCGACAGGCTCTGGCAGGGCCATTGCGAGCGTTCGGCGGCCCGCCGAACGGTATGCATGTCATGGCAGCATGAAATCATTCGTGCCCGTATACTGACGCCACTCCAATGACATGGAACATCACCCATGCGCCTCGACACACTGACACTCAAGACCCGCCTGATCATCGCAGTGGCCATCCCCTGCATCGCGCTGATTCTGGTCGCCGTGACCAGCCTCAACAGCATGTCCAACATGCAGAAGGAGGCCAGCGCGCTCTACCTCAATACCTCAGCCCCCATGCGCGCGATGGCCGAAGCCGCCTCGCGGATTCCGCGCATGCGCGTGGGTATCGACATGATGCTGCTGCAGGACACCGCCCTGCGTGACGAGCGAGGGGTCAAGACCCGTGTGCAGGAAGCCCTCAACGAGGACATCCCCGGCATGCGCACGGCCATGCGCAACGCCGTCGAGGCGCAAGTCAACCCGGAGCGCAAGGCCCAGGCGCAGCGCTTGCTCGACCAGTTCGAGGCCATGGTCAGCGGTGAGCTCACGCCCATGCTGCAGGCCCTGGACGGCGGCGACATGGCCAGGGCGCAGCAGATCTACCGTGATCAGTACGCGAAGAGCTACGGGGTGATGCGCCAGGGCGCCAACGAACTGCTCGACACCCTGCTGCAACAAGCCGAACAGCAGAACCAGCGCAGTACCGACAACTATGAGCAAGGCCGCGTGCAGCAGCTGACGATCATCGTGCTCGGCCTGCTGGTGTCGTTCATCGCCTCCTGGCTGATCGTCGCCAACCTGCGCCGCCGCGTATCCATTCTGCAGACCAGCCTGGGCAACGCCGCCGACAACCTGGCGCTGAACGCACGCATCGAACTGAGCGGCAGCGATGAGCTGAGCGACATCGCGCAGAGCTTCAACCGCTTTCTGGCCAGGGTGCACGGCATCATGCAGCAACTGGCCGGCAACTCGCGGGAGCTGTCCGGCATGGCCCGCGAAGTCGCCGAACGCGCCCAACTGACGCAAAGCAACTGCACCGCGCAGAGCGACCGTACGGTGCAGGTGGCCACCGCCATCCACGAACTGGGCTCGACGGTCAACGAAATCGCCGGTAACGCCGAGAATGCCGCCAAGGTGGCCCGCGAGGCGACCGAGCATGCCAATGGCGGTCGTGAAGTGGTGGACCAGGCCAACCGACAGATCGATGCGCTCAGCGGCGAACTGGAGCAGGCCTCCAAGGTCATTGGCGCGCTGGCCGGGCAGATCGACGCGATCAGCTCTACCCTGGGCACCATTCGCAGCATCTCCGAGCAGACCAACCTGCTGGCCCTCAACGCCGCCATCGAGGCTGCCCGCGCTGGTGAGCAGGGCCGCGGCTTCGCGGTGGTGGCCGATGAGGTGCGTACCCTGGCCAGCCGCTCGGGTGCCTCGACCGAAGAGATCCAGAAGGTCATCGACCGCCTGCAGAGCGAATCCCGCTCGGCTGTAGAGGCCATGGCCAAGGGGCGTCAGCAGAGCGAGCGGGTGGTCGAATACGCCGCCAAGGCATCTGAAGCGCTGGCGCAGATCAACGGCCACATCAGCCAGATCAGCGATCAGAACATTCAGGTCGCCACCGCCACCGAGGAGCAGTCCTGCGTGGTCGAAGAGATCAATCGCAACGTCGAGCAGATCAACCAGTTCACTCAGGAAACCACGGTGATCGCCGACCAGCTCAACACTGCCAGCGGCAACCTGCAGAGCCTGTCCCGGCAACTGGATGATCTGGTGGGCAACTTCAAGCTGTAATCACGCCGCTACGCAGCACCGCCAGTGCATGCCTGGCGGTGCTCTGCGTTCAACCGGAGGGGCGCGCGTCACTCTCCCCGCCCGCAGTGCTCAGCAGGCGTGCCCCCAACGCCACGGCGCCGCCCAGATACACCACACCACTCCAGGCAGCCATCAGGATGCCGCCGAAGCGCTGATCGTCCAGTTGCGCGAAGCCGAACGCGCCCAGGCAGAGCTCGGCGGGATAGATCAGCTTGGGCGCCATGATCAGCATCACGCCGAGCATGGTCATGTGCGCGAAGGTCAGAAAGAAGCCGAACATCGCCGCGGCCACCCCGCGCCGCGACTGGCTGGCGAACCCCATCGACCACACCCCCACCCCCACGGCCAGGAAGCTCGCCTGCTGGGCGACGAACGCCCAGACATTGATGGCCGCCGCTTCATGCAGCAACGGCGCATGCCAGCCCCACACAACCAGCATCTCGGCGAAGAACACCAGAAAGGTCCAGACGCCGACAGGGCGAAGGCTGTCCACACGCAGCCCCGAGCGCGCCAGCCCAATGGCCAGCAGCGGTGCGGCGAGCGCCACCACCCCGAGGTGCAGCAGCATATGGGCGGAGAAGGCCGTGCGGCTCATGCCGGGCAGCGGCCCTAGCCAGCAGGCGGCGAGCACCACGAAACCGAGCAACAGCGGCCAGTTGCGCGCCCGCCTGTTCTCTTGCTCACGCAGGGTGGCGGTCATTTAACGCTGGCCGATGGCGCTGGAGATTTCCTGCACCATCGCCTCGGCTGTCATTCGCGGGGAGAACAGCTCGGCTAACGCTCCATCCGGCGCCATCAGGTAAATCGAGCCGGTGTGATCGAGCATGTAGGTATCGCCCATCGGTACCTTCTCGACGTACACACTGTAGGCATCGGCGACCCGGCGGATCTGTTCGGCACTGCCGGTCAGGCCGAGGATGCGTTCATCGAAGAACGCGGTATAGGCCGCCAGCACCTCCGGCGTGTCGCGCTCGGGATCCAGGCTGATGAACAGCGGCTGAACCTGGCTGGCCTGCTCGCCCAGACCATCGAGCACCCTGGCCATGTGTACCAGGGTGGTCGGGCAGATATCGGCACAGCGGGTGAAACCAAAGAACACCAGCAGCCACTGGCCACTGAACGTCCGTTCACTGACGGCCTGGCCATGCTGATCCTGCAACTGGAAAGGCCCGCCAACCCGAGCGCCCTCGCCGACCGCCGCCGCTACCGGGGTACGGGCTGGCCACAGCTGATAGGACAGCGGCAACGCGGCGAGCAGCAGCACGATGGCGACGGCACTGGCGACCCAGGTACGATTCACGCTGCGCTGCCCTCCTCCATTATCCGCGTACGGCGAGCCCGAACGCGTTCCTCGACCTAATGACCGCAAGCCAGCCAGGGCGTGCAGGCAAATGAATGTTACCGGGAGCTGCGAACCTCTAAAGCTTGGCGGTGGACGACAGTTGCAGCCACAGCGAGAACAGCCCCAGGACCATCCAGAAGATGGTGAACAGCCAGGGTGACCGCAGCGAGAACCTCAGGGATTTGTAGTAACGCTCGTCACTGGACTCGTGCTCGCTGAACAACGGCGACTCGTCGTAGGCATGACCGAACTTCGGCTCGCTGCGCAGGAGTTGTTCCTGCTTGAAGTGCCAGTGGCCGATGATCGCCGATGACGCCTTGATGCCCGGCCAGGCGTTCAGCGAGCTGATGATCCCGAGGAGTGCCAGCAGGGCCGGCACTACCAGAGTGAACAGGTCGCCCCAGGACGGATTCGCATTGGCCATGGACGAGGCATAGGCGATGACCAGAAACGACTGGGCAGCCAGGTAGGCGTTGGTTCGATCGGCCAGCAGGTTGGTTTCGTATTGAATTTCCCGACGGTAGAAGTCCAGACGCTCCTTGGGCGTGCCGAACATCAGGGAATCGGATACGTCGGTGGCTTCGGCTTCAGGAGTCGGACCTACGGAGGAGATGATTCTGGACACAGCGGTTACCACGACATCATTGCGCATTGAAAAAGCGGCTGATCCTGCTCGGATCGACCGTGGCTCATCAAAGGTGGGAGCCGGGCCCTCGGGTATCGGTTCGAGAATGAGGACGAGTGGTCAGCTGGCAGACTCACTCGCCTACCGTCGTCAGGAAGCTATCGCTATGGCGCATGGCGTCGATGGCACGACCAACGGGTCCGTAAGGCAGTCGACGGCACCTAAAGTGCGGCCTCTCGATCAGGCTGTGCTTTCCATCGAACACTGGCTACATTTGTCGAGCGGTTCACTCCAATAATAAAAGGACTTGCCATGAAACGCTTACTCACGCCACTGGCGGCGGCCTGCCTGCTGGCCAGCGCATCTTCCCTCTCCGCCGCGCCGTATAGCGCCCTCTATGTCTTTGGTGACAGCCTCAGCGATGCCGGGTGGTTTGCCGATGCCAATGGTCCCGCCGGTGCCACCACTCGCTTCACCAATCGCACCGGCCCGACTTACCAGAATGGCAGCGGCGAAGCATTCGGAGAGGTATCGCCCATGCTGCTGGGCAATGCACTCGGGTTGTCGGGCCCCGGTCTGGGCTCGGCGAACACCGTGGACGGCGGCAACAACTGGGCGGTCGGCGGTTTTCGAACCGATCAGATCCTCAATGCCATCACCGGGCCCGGCGGCTATCTGCAGTCCACCGGCGGCCGAGCCGACCCCAACGCCTTGTACTACCTGACGGGCGGCGGCAACGACTTCCTGCAGGGCCAGGTCGTCAGTGGGCCCAGCGCCCAGGCCGCAGCGGGGCGTCTGGTGGATAGCGCCGAGGCGCTGCAACAGGCGGGTGCGCGCTACATCATGGTGTGGGTGCTGCCGGACCTCGGCTTGACGCCGAACTTTTTCGGCAGCCCGCTGCAGGGGCAGGTCAGCGCATTGGGCGCAGCCTTCAACACCGAGCTGGTCAGTCAATTGGCGACGCTGGACGCCAATGTGATTCCGTTGAACATGCCGCTCTACCTCTCCGAAGTGGTCAATGACCCTGGCCGCTACGGCCTGGTCGCCGATCGCGCCACGGTAATTGGCACCTGCTTCGCGGGTTGCAGCAACCCCAACCCGATCTTCGGGCTCAATGGCAGCACACCGGACCCGACGAAACTGCTGTTCAACGACGGGGTTCACCCGACGATTGCCGGCCAGCGCCTGATCGCCGACTACGCCTACTCGTTGCTGGCCGCCCCCTGGGAAGTCACCCTGTTGCCGGAAATGGCCCTGGGTACCCTGCGTGGCCATCAGGATCAGCTACGCGCCCAATGGCTGGCGGATTGGGACGCCTGGCAGGCGGTCGGTCAGTGGCGCGCTTTCGTCAATGGCGGTGGCCAACGGCTGGAATATGACCGTCAGGGTGGCAATGCCGATGGCAATGGCTACAGCCTCAACTTCGGCGGCAGCTATCGCCTCGATGACGCCTGGCGCGTCGGCCTGGCGGCCGGGCTGCATGAACAGAATCTCGAGGCTGGCGCAGCGGATTCCGATTACAACCTGCGCAGCTACATCGGCACGGCGTTCGCTCAATACCAGCACGATCGCTGGTGGGGCGACCTCTCGGCCAGCGCCGGACGCCTGGAATACGACGATCTGAAACGCAAGTTCGCTGCCGGCCCGGCCACCAACTCGGAGAAGGGCGACACCGATGGTACGCTCTGGGCCGTCAGCGGCCGCTTCGGTTACGACATCGCCCAGCCGGGCAGCCAGTGGCACCTGAGCCCCTTCATCAGCGCCGACTACGTGCATATCGATGTGGACGGGTACAGCGAGAAAAGCCAGCGCTCGACTGCGCTGAGCTTCGACGACCAGACGCGCAAGTCCAGGCGCCTGGGTGCTGGTCTGCAAGGGCTTTACGACCTGAGCCCGCAGACCCGGGTGTTCGGCGAGCTGGCAGTGGAGCGCGAATACGAGGATGACCCCGCCGAGCTGCGCATGTCGCTGAACAGCCTGCCGGGGATCGGCTTCGAACTGCCCGGCCATCGCCCGGATGACCGCAGCCTGCGCGGCCACGTCGGTGTCAGCCAGCGCCTCGGCGACGGTCTGTCACTGCGCGGCAGTTACAGCTACCGCCACGCCGATGACGAGCTGCAACATGGCTTGAATCTGTCGGTGTCGCTGGACATCTGACCTGGCAGTGGCTATTTCGCCACTCCTGATAGGAGCCCCGCGGCGACGGGTGACCATCACACGGCACGTGCGATGGTCACCCGTGTATCGCGTCGAAGGCGACGCGCCTGCACCCTCCCCTCGATACCCGCCTAAGGGCGAAGAATGACCTTGCGGCAGTCCTCGTCCTTCTTGTCGAACAGCCGATAGCCCTCGGCCGCGTCGGACAGGTTCAGGCGGTGGCTGATGATGATCTCCGGGTTCAGCGCGCCACTCTGAATACGCTCCAGCAGATCCGGCAACAGGCTGTGAACATGGGTCTGGCCCATCTTGAAGGTCAGCCCCTTGTCGAACGCGTCGCCGAACAGGAAGCCATGGATGAAGCCGGCATATACGCCCGGCACGCTCACCGTGCCGCCGCGCCGTACGGCGGCGATGCATTGGCGCAACGCCTTGCCGCTGCTGCCTTCCAGCTTGAGCTGGGTCAGCAGGGTTTCGGTGGTGCTGCCCTTGGCTTCGAAACCGACCGCATCGATCGCCGCGTCGACGCCGCGGTACCCTTCGGTCTGCTCGATGATGGCCTCGGCCGGATCGTCGATCTTGTCGAAATTGATCGGGATCACGCCATAGGTCGACTGCGCGTAGGCCAGACGATAAGCGTGATGATCGACCATGAAGATCTGCTTGGCGCCGAGCATCCGCGCACACGCCGCAGCCATCAGACCAACCGGCCCGGCCCCATAGATGGCCACGCTGCTGCCTTCGCCGATACCGGCATTGATCACCGCCTGGTAGCCAGTGGGCAGGATGTCGGAGAGGAACAGCACGCGCTCGTCATCGAGCTCGTCGGGGATCTTGAACGGCCCGGCATTGGCTTTCGGCACCCGCACCAGCTCGGCCTGCCCTCCGGGGATGCCGCCATACAGGTGGCTGAAACCGAACAGCGCAGCACCCGAGGGAATCTGCTTCTTGTTGATGATCGCGCCACGCCCGGTATTGGTGGTTTCGCAGGCGGCCTGCAGGTTCATGTCGCAGAAGAAGCAACTGCCGCAGGCGATCACGAAGGGCACCACCACCCGGTCGCCCTTGCTCACCGCCGTCACCGCACTGCCAACCTCTTCGACGATTCCCATGAACTCGTGGCCGAATACGTCGCCATGCTTCACCTGAGGAATCTTGCCGCGATACAGGTGCAGATCCGATCCGCAGATGGCCGTGGCGGTGACACGCAGGATGATGTCATCCGGCTCTTGAATGACGGGGTCCGCCACGTTGTCGACGCGAACGTCGTTGCTGCCGTGATAGGTCAATGCGCGCATGGTGAGCTCCGGGGCGTGAGGTAAGTATCCAGATAGATACCGAGAAGCCCCCTCGCCCTTAAGTTCATGCATGAGGATAAGCGGGGTTGGCTGGCCCACTTAGCGCGCTCAATGCCGGCGCTTGAGCAGCACGATGAAGAACAACCCGCCCAGTGCCGCCGTGGCGATACCGATGGGCAGGTCTTCCGGGGCGATCAGCGTGCGCGCGGCAACGTCCACCCAGACCAGGAACAACGCCCCAAGCAGGCCACTGACCGGGATCAGCCGACGATGCTCGGCGCCGACCAGCGCACGGGCCACGTGCGGCACCATGAGGCCGACGAAACCGATGGCACCGGACAGCGACACCAGCACGCCGGTCAGCAGCGAGGTGCAGACGAACACCTGCAGGCGCAGCCGCTTGCCGCTGAAGCCCAGGCTCACGGCGGTCTGCTCGCCGCTCATCAATGCATTCAACCCGCGCGACAGCACCAGCAACGCCGCGCAACCGAGGACCACGCAGATCGCCGGTAGCCAGATCACCTCCCAGCGCGCGGCGCCCAGACCGCCGAGCATCCAGAACACCACCGACGCCGCGGCATGGTGGTCGCCGGTGTACAGCAGCAGATTGACCAGCGCCATCAGCACGAAGGACACCGCCACGCCGGCCAGCAGCAGCCGATCGCTTTCCAGGCGACCACTGCGCCGTGCCACCGCCAAGACCAGCAACATGCTGCCCGCCGCACCGATGAACGCGGCCAGCGGCAGGCTGAACACACCGAGGAACTCCCCCAGGTAAAGCACCACCAGCACCGCGCCAAGCGCTGCGCCGGAACTGACACCGAGCAGATGCGGGTCGGCCAGCGGGTTGCGGGTCACCGCCTGCAGCGCAGTGCCAACCAGCGCCAGCCCGGCGCCGACCAGCGCACCGAGCAGCACCCGCGGCGCCCGGATCAGCCAGACGATGGGCTCCTGGCTACGGCTCCATTCGGCGCCCAGCTCCAGGCCCAGCTGCTTGCCGAGGATCCCCCAGACGGTGGCCAGCGGCACCGCTGCCGGGCCGAAGCCCAATGCCATCACACAGGAAAACGCCAGGGCAACGCACAGGCCGATGACCAGCGTTCGATAGGCCGCTGCACTGCGGATCGGCATCAGCGGCTCTCCGACTGCGGATGCAGAGCGGCGGCGAGTTTCTCGATGGCCGTGGCATTCTCCACCGATGGCGTGACCTCCAGGTAGGAGAGCACCACGAAACGCTGCTCGCGGATCGCCGTCACCGCCTGCAATGCCGGGTTGCCGAGCAGGAAGTCACGCTTCTGCTGCCAGGAACGCGGGCCGTAGTCGACGATCACGATCACTTCGGGGTCGCGCTCCACCACGCTCTCCCAGTTCACCTGGGTCCAGCTGGCCGTGACATCGTCCATTACGTTGTGCCCGCCTGCCGTTTCGATCAGTGCCTGGGGCATGCCCATGCGCCCGGACGTGGTCGGACGGTCTTCGCCGCTGTCGTAGAGAAACACTCGTGGAGCCGTGCCGTCCTGCCTGATGCTGGAGCGTACCGCTTCGATGCGCTCGCGCAGTTGCCCGACCAGTGCCTCGGCCCGTGGCTGCACCGAAAAGATCCGCCCAAGGTTGAGCAGGTCGCGGTACAGGTCATCGAGGCTGGCGCCCTGCTGTTTCATCACCCAGGAACAGGATTCGCTGAGTTCATAGACCGCGATGCCGAATGGCTGCAGGGTCGTTGGGGTGACCGCACCACCGACTCGCATGCCGTAGTTCCAGCCGGCGAAGAACAGATCCGCGTCGGCCTCCAGCAAGGTTTCCACGGAGGGATAGCGGCTGGCCAGTTCGGGCACATCGCCAAGCGAATCCCTGAAGGCCGGGTCGAGGGTTTTCCAGCCGCTGATGCCCGTGTAGCCGACCATCCGTTCGCGCAGGCCGAGGGTGATCAGCATGCTGGTCATGTTGATGTCGTGGCTGACCACGCGCTGCGGCGCCTGCTCGAAGATCACGTCACGGTCACAGCTGCGTACCGTGAGTGGGTAGTCGCTGGCTACAGCCGGCAGTGCAAGCAGCGCCAGCGACAGGCCGCAAAGGTGTCTGAAGATGTTCATTGGGTAATCCAGGTGATCCGTGGGTAGGCATGCAGCGGATGGCTGTCGACCAGCGCCTGCACGGCGAATACGCGCTGCAACAGCTCGGCGCTCAGCACCTCGCTGGGTGTGCCACTGGCGACCAGGCGGCCAGCGGCCACGACATAGAGGCGGTCGCAGAAAGCCGCCGCCAGGTTCAGGTCGTGAAAGCTGGCCAGGGTGCTCAGGCCAAGGCTGCGCAGGTGCTGCAGCAGCTCCAGCTGGTAACGCGGGTCGAGGTGGTTGGTGGGTTCGTCGAGAATCAGCAGCCCGGGCTGCTGGACCAGCGCCCGGGCCAGCAGCACCCGTTGCTTCTCGCCGCCGGAGAGGGTGGCGAATGCCTCACTCGCCTGCGCACTCAGGCCGACCTGCTGCAGTGCCTGGGCTACCAGTGCGGTGTCCTCGGCGCTGTCGCCGGCGAACAGCCCCTGGTGCGGCGTGCGCCCCATGGCGACCACATCGGTGACGCTGAGGCCGAACTCCTGGGGAAACTCCTGCAGCACCACGGCAATGCGTTGCGCACTCCAGCGCGGGCTCTGCCGCCAGAGGTTCTCACCGTCGAGATGCAGGCTGCCGCTCGCCGGCTCGCTGGAGCGGTAGGCGCAGCGCAACAGGCTGGTCTTGCCACTGCCATTGGGGCCGATGAGGCCGACGAACTCGCCCTCGCCGATATGCAGATCGATGTCCTGCAACAGCCAGCGTGGCGCAGCGCGCCGACTCTCGACGGCCCATGACAGCTTTTCGATACGTAGCGTCGACATGCCAGACTCCTTCTTGTGGGCGCACCGGGATGGCCCGGTGCGCCAGCGTTTAGAAGCTGTAGTCAGCGGTAACGAAGAACGAACGCGGTTGGCCCAAGTACCATTGTTCGCCATCACTGCTGCTGGTGGTGGCGTACTGGCGGTCGAACAGGTTGTTCAACTCCAGCCCCAGGCGTACCTCCGGCAATACCTGCCAGGCGACGTTGGCATCTACCACGGTATACCCAGGAATCTCCACGGTATTGGCCGTATCGGCATAGCGCGTATCGACATAGCGGGCGCCGATACCGGCCTCCACCTGTTCGTTCAACGCCTTGCTCAACCAGAGGTTGGCGGTACGGCGCGGCACATCGGTCGGGCGATTGCCACTGCGGTCACCACCGGCTTCGGTGAAGTCGTCGTACTCGGCACGCACCAGTGCGGCGTTGGCAGAGACCTGCCAGCCCTGCCCCAGCGCCAGCTCCAGCGTGGCTTCCAGACCATCGGAAGATTGCTGGCCGATCTGCTCGGTCGGTGCCGCTGGCGTGGCACGGCTGAGCAGCTTCTCCTTGACGATGTGATAGGCGGCCAGTGTCCACTCGCCACGTCCCTCCCAGAATGCGTGCTTGAGGCCGAACTCGGTCTGGCGCGCCTCGCTCAGGTCGAACTGCTGCTGGGTCGGGCTCAGCGTGAGCAGGTTGCTCACGCCCTCGGTGCTGGTGGCGTACTGCCCATAGAGCGACAGTTCCGGGGTCAGTTCGAAGACCAGCCCGGCGCGCCAGTTATCGCCGCTCAAGCTGCGATCGACACGCGAGTCATCGTCTAACGCGGTGCGATCGATATGCACCTGATCACGGCGCACGCCGGTGACCAGAGACAGGCGCTCGGTGAGCTGGGTACGGTTCTCGGCGAACAACGAGAACTGCCTGGCCTGGTTGAGCTCCCGCGGCCGGTAGCGATCATTGCTCAGATACGAGCCGCCGTCGGACTGTGCCAGCGGTACGACATCGCCAAGGCTGTTGTCGAAATCGTGATGGCGGGCGAAACGGATGCGGTTGTAATCGACACCCACGACGCTGCGGCTGTCGAGCCCGAACAGCGGATGGTCGAGGGTGAAGCTCTGGCGATCACCCACCTGTTCCTGAGTGTGCTTGATGCGCCAGAAATCGCCACGCTCGACCAGATCACCCGGCTGCCAGCGATAGGCCTCGGCATTGCGCCAGTAGCGCTGGGTCTTGATGTAGTAGAGCTGGTTGCTGGCACTGAGGGTGTCGCTGATCTGCCAGTCGGTGACCAGACGGGTGATCTGGTCGTGGTACTGAATATCGGCGTCCCCGACGTTGTAGTTGCGCTCACGCAGGCTCTCGCGAAAACGGCCATCGACCAGCGGCGTGCCCAGGTAGCGCATCGGCTGCTGATCGGCATGATCGTGGGACAGGGTGAAGCTCAGGTCGTCACTGGCGTCCCAGCGCAACGCCGCGCTGAGCGCCAGGCTCTCGGAATCGCCACGGTCGACCCAGCCGTTGCTGGCCTGCTGGTTGAGGCTGAAACGGTAACTCAAGGCGTCGTTCAGCGAGCCACCGCTGTCCAGCGCAGCCTGGCGACGATCATCGCTGCCATACCCCAAGCGCAGTTGATTGCGGACCTCACCCGTGAAGGGCTTCTTCGGGATGACGTTGATCACCGCACCGGTCGCGCCCTCGCCATAGAGCACCGAAGCCGGGCCACGCAGCACGTCGAGACGCTCCACCGACCAGGTATCGACCGGAAAAGTCACGGTGCCAGCGCCGATGTACTGGCGGGTACCGTCGTACAGCTGCATGGTCGAGGCATGCCCGGAAAAACCGCGAGCCGACAGCGCGGTGCCACCGTTGCCGGGCGTACCGATCGTGGTGATGCCCGGTGTGCGGGTCACGGCGTCCTGTACGGTGAGGTTATTGCGGCCACGCACTTGCGCACCGCTGAGGCTGCTGGTGCTTGCCGGCGTTTTCAGTGGGGTGAGCCCCAGGCGCGAACCGGAGGTGGTTGGCGTGTGCAGATCAGGCGGCTGCGACGACTCGTCGGCTGTGCCGGTGATCGCCGTCGACGGCAAGGCCAAGGGCTCGTCCGACTCGGCGGCCTGCACGGGCATGGCGAACAGCACGCAGGGCACCAGGCCCACGCGCAGGGATTTGCCCGACAGGGCATAGAACAGAGAAGATCGGGACATGTCGTTCCACTCGAAACAGGAATGAATGAATCCCGGAGGGAACAACGCATAGGGAATCGCAGGCGTACGAAGCCCACGGAAACCGGCCTGCGCCCGCCCACCGCGGGTTTGCCAAACTGAAGTTTCGGGCCGGTCTCCGGGCTCGCGAGGGTCATGAAGCATTCACCTTCCCATGCCGTGGCACAGTGGTCATTCGAATGCTTCGCTCGCATACCGTTGCGGGGGCAGCGCCGGACTGATCATGTTCATGACGAACCGGCTTCCCGTTTCACCCCATGCACGGCGGCATGGGACACCTGAAACTGGCGCGCATCTGACCATCCAAGCGTCGAGCCGTCAATCATCGCCATGCAGTTGCCGCGATCCGTGCACCAAAGCATCGCCTGCTGGGATAACATCGCCCGACTCGGGTTGGCCAGGAAACACAGGATGCAGCGAGACGATGATCGAGCGACCGGCAGGCGCTCCTCTAGTGCCCCAAGCAAGCCGCCGACGCTGGCGGATGTGGCCAAGGTCGCCGGGGTTTCGCCGATCACCGTGTCGCGCACGCTCAACCAGCCGGAGATCGTCCGCCCCGAACTGCGCGAAAAGGTCTTTCGAGCCGTACACAAGACCGGCTACGTACCGGCCATGCTCACCGGCGTGGCCGAACAGCGCAGTCGGCTGATTTCCCTGCTGGTGCCCACGGTTGCCAACTCGATCTTCTCGGACACGGTGCAGGCACTGATCGACACCCTCACCGAAGCCGGCCACGAGACGCTGATCGGCCTGACCAACTACAGCGCCGAACGCGAAGAGCAGTTGCTCGACGCCATCCTGCGGCGCCGTCCCGATGGCATCGTGCTGACCGGCACCCTGCACACCAAGGCCAGCCGCACACGCCTGTCGCGTTCGGGCATTCCCATCGTCGAGTCCTGGGATCTCGCGCCGCGGCCGCTGGACATGCTGGTGGGTTTCTCCCACGAGGCGGTCGGAGTGGCCACCGCGCGCTACCTGACGGGCAAGGGCTATCGACGTTTCGCCGTGGTGACCCTGGATGACCCCCGCGGCCACCGCCGCTGCGAAAGCCTGATCGGCGAACTGGCGAGCCAGGGCATTGCCGAGGTGCCTCGCGTGGTGTTGCCGCCACCGGCCACGGTGAACCTGGGGCGCGAAGGCCTGCAGCGCCTGCTGGCCGGTGGCGAGCGCCCCGATGTGGTGGTGTGCAGTTCCGATACCCTGGCCCACGGCATACTCGAGGAAGCCACCGAACGGGGCATTCGCGTGCCGCAGGATCTGGCCGTGATGGGCTTTGGTGATCTGAGCAGCGCCGCTCACCTGCACCCCGCCCTCTCCACCGTGTGCATCAACGGCGCGGACATCGGCGTGCAGGCCGCCCGCGCGCTGGTGCAACGCCTCGATCACCCCCATGAAGAGCCGGTGAAAGTACGCATCGATACCGGCTTTAGCATTGTTGAACGGCAAAGTGCGTGAGAGTCGACTCACATATCCAGCCCCTAATTCACTCGGCTTTGGCTGTTTAGTGGCGAAAGCGGACCTTCGATTTGGTGGGCTAAAGCCCACCCTACAGCCGCGCATCTAACCGTAGGGTGGGCCGGGCGGCGATCCGCTTTAGCCCACCAATTGGCCCCCGACTACGAACGGCTGCTTTCGCCTTGAAGCAGCCCTGAAGCTCTGCCCATTCCCTTGAATGATTACCTAATCAGCTTAACGTCCGGATTCACGTCAGTGATTTGAAGCACCTGGCGGCACCAACAAAAACGTCAAGCGAGGTAATCAATGTGAGCGAACAACCCCTTTCCCAAGGCTGTGCAGACCAGGATCAGATCGCCTGGATTCGTATCGCTTCAGTTTTCCTGCCCCTGGCCAACCCGATCAGCGACGCCAAGGTGCTGACCGGACGGCAAAAGCCGATGACCGAGATCGCCATGCTGTTCGTGGAGATCGAAAGCAAGGATGGCCATCGCGGCCTTGGCTTCAGTTATTCGAAACGCGCGGGCGGCCCCGGCCAGTTCGCCCATGCCCAAGAAATCGCCCCGGCACTGATCGGCGAAAACCCCAGCGATATCCAGAAGCTCTGGACCAAGCTGTGCTGGGCCGGCGCTTCGGTCGGCCGCAGCGGTCTGTCGACCCAGGCCATCGGGGCCTTCGACGTCGCCCTGTGGGACATGAAGGCCAAGCGTGCCGGTCTGTCTCTGGCACGCCTGCTGGGCGCTCAGCGCGACTCGGTGCGCTGCTACAACACCTCCGGCGGCTTCCTGCACACGCCCCTCGACCAGTTGATGAAGAACACCGACCTGAGCCGTGAAAAAGGCATCGGTGGCATCAAGCTCAAGGTCGGCCAACCCAACTCGGCCATCGATATCGAGCGCGTGAGCACCGTACGCCGCCACCTGGGCGACGACTTCCCGCTGATGGTCGACGCCAACCAGCAATGGGATCGCCCGACCGCCCAACGCATGTGTCGCCAGTTCGAAGCCTACAACCTGGTGTGGATCGAAGAGCCGCTGGACTGCTATGACGCCGAAGGCCACGCGGCCCTGGCGGCGGCTTTCGATACGCCGATCGCCACCGGAGAGATGCTCACCAGCGTCGCCGAGCACGCCGAGTTCATCAAGACCCGTGGCGCCGACTACCTGATGCCGGACGCGCCTCGAGTTGGCGGTATCAGCCCATTCCTGAAAATCGCCTCGATGGCCGAACAGGCGGGCTTGATGCTGGCCCCGCATTTCGCCATGGAGCTGCACGTGCACCTTGCCGCGACCTACCCCACCGAGCCCTGGGTCGAGCACTTCGAATGGCTGGAGCCGCTGTTCAACGAGCGCCTGGAAACCCGCGACGGACGCATGCTGGTCCCGACCCGCCCGGGTCTCGGCCTGTCGCTCAGCGACCGGGTCGCCGGCTGGACCGCCCAGGAAGTGGAGATCGGCCAGCGCCGCTAACCCACCCGACGCCGTCACGGCCATGAAGGGTGGCCCGGAGCGCGTCGCTGACGCTGTCTTCATCCACCGCTACGGCTACCGGTTGGTGACGCGTCACCTGTATGTAGGGTGGATGACGCTCTTTTCATCCACCACTGCGTTTGGCGATTGGTGGATGGGTCGGGCCGCGCAGGCAAGCGTCGGCTACGCGCCCCGGCCCACCCTTGCAATGCAATCGCCAATCAGCAGCTACAATCGTCGATGGTGGCACTTTAACTGCCTGAGTCGGGGCACTAAACTGCGCGCCCTTCGCGCGGACAACTCCCTTGGATTAAGCGCGTAACGTCGCCGAAAGCTGCGCTGGCCATTAAAGCTTCCGCGCTGCCGGTCGAATAAAAGGAAACCCAAGGATATTTCTTAGCCAGGAGCTGCGGCATGCAGTCGTTGAAGTCGCTGTACGATTCGATCGAGATGCACTTTTTCGATACCTTGACCAAGAAGCTGTCCAGCCTTTTTCTGCTGGTGGTGGTCAGTGGCCTGCTGTTCTGGGTGGCCATCAGCCTGCGTGCCGACATCCTTCAGCAACTGCATGCCGCGCAGATCGATGCCGCCTTGCTGAGCCGCGTCGAAGCCAAGCTCGACACTCTGGGCAACGCACTGTTGCTCAGTGCGCTGTTCACCCTGGGCATGGTCAGCTTCATGGTCTGGTACTTCCGCCACCTGATCGTGCGCCCGGTCGACAACATGACCCGCGCCCTGGAAGAGATCGCCAACGGCGAAGGTGACCTGTCCCGCGACCTGCCCCTGCTGACCCACGATGAAATCCGTACCCTGGCCAGTACCTGCAACCGCTTTCTGGCCAAGCAACGCGAGATCATCAGCAACGTGCAGGCACTCACCGTGCAGATCGCCGTGGAGTCCGCCCGCTCGTTGAAGAACATCAGCGATTCCAGCGAAAGCGCCACCCACCAGGCGCGCTTCGCCAATGAAGTGATGAGCGAGAGCAACAGCGCCGTCGGCCGCATCGAAGAAGTGTCGCAACAGACCCAGGCGATCTCCGGCACCACCGCACAGAACCTCAGCATGGCGCGCGACTCCTACGCCGAACTGCTGGAGGTGACCGGCAACATCGGCGCCATCTCCAATAGCCTCAACGAATTCGGCACCCTGGTTTCCGCCCTCAACGAGCGCTCGTCGAACATCAAGTCCATCGTCGGGCTGATCCAGCAGATCTCCTCGCAGACCAACCTGCTGGCCCTCAACGCGGCCATCGAAGCCGCCCGCGCCGGAGAAAGCGGCCGTGGTTTCGCCGTGGTGGCCGACGAGGTACGCACCCTGGCGCAAAACGTCAGCCGCGCCACTGGCGACATCTCGCAGAACATCGACGCCATGCTCAAGGAAGTGGGTTCGACCCACGAGCAGACCGCACTGATCAGCACCAGTGCCCGGGAAACCCAGGTGGTGGTCGAACGCGCCACTGGCCACTTCGAAAGCATGATCGTCGACTTCGAATCCACCAACGGCAAGCTCGCGGAAATCGCCGAGCACATCCAGCAGGTGGCCGATGCCAACACCGGCATCAACGAGCGGGTCACGCAGATCCATGCCGACAGCCAGGCCATCGACGAGCGCATGCAGCGCTCCGCCACCGCCACCCGTGATCTGTCCGGGGTGGCCGAGCGGGTGCAGACCTTGCTGGGTCGTTTCGTGCTGGGCCAGGGTGAGCTGGATGCTGCCATCACCCGCGCCAGCCAGTGCCGCGACATCCTGCAGGTTCGCCTGGCCGCGCTGCAGCGCGAAGGCGTTAACCTGTTCGACCAGAACTACCGGTTGATTGCCAACACCGACCCCAAGCAGTACATGACCGGCTACACCGAGCGCTTCGCGCAGATCTGCCAGGAAGAGATCGACAAGCTGACCAAGGGTACGGCCGGCGGCATCGTCACCTTCATCGTCGACAGCAAGGGCTACTGCCCGGTGAACAACAGCTGGGTATCGAAAGCGCCGACCGGCAATCGCGCCGTCGACCTGCCGGTGTGCCGCAACAAGCGCATGTTCTCCGACCCGGTGGGCCTGCGCGCCGCGACCAACACCCAGCGCTTCCTGCTACAGACCTACCTGCGCGACACCGGCGAGATCATGACCGAGATCGACGTGCCGTTCATCTTCGACGGCCGCCATTGGGGCAACATGCGCATGGGCTTCGATGCGTCGCGGCTGCTGGGCAAATCCTGAAGCCGCTAGCGGCCGGCTGAGCGCGCGTCGCGCACCTGTTGCTCAGCATCTCGTTCGTGCAGCTCCTTACGCAGTTGCATGACGAACCGGGACAGATCACGGGATGTCGACAGGCTGCTGCGCGGCACGCCGATGATCCTCACCAGTACCTCACCGCTCGCCGGCTCGCTGATCTGCACCACCAGCGAATCATCGTGACTGACGCTGCAGCGGCAGATCTCGGGTAGAAACGCCGTTTCGATGATCCGCCGCAATTCGAGTACTGACATCATCGTGCAGCCTCCCTTCAGCCATCACGCAGATGCAAAAAGCCCCGCATCAACGGGGCCATTCCAGCGCGCTGTCAGGCGGTGGGTCGCAGGCTATCGAGGTTGCGGCGCGACCACATCATCTTCGCAGCGGTCGGGTTCACTGGCGCGCCAGTGAAGGTCGGCAGCTTGCGCGACACCCAATGGGCCCCCGTGCCCTTCCAGTTGACCTCGCCACTGACCAGCTTGCGATCGCGCAGTATCTCGCGCTGCAGGGCATGCACGCCCGCCTCGCTGATCACCGACTGCTTGTCGACCGCCTTGACGAAGACATTCTCGCCGTCCTTGCTGATGGTCAGCAGGTACATGCCATCCGGGCGCGGCTTGATGGAGACCTGATGGTCAGGCAGGGCAGTGATCAACTGGTTGATGGCAGAGACGGTCATCGAGAATTCCTTATTGGCAGAAGTGGCGCACTTATCAATTCTTTGCAAATGAATAAGTGCATCACCCGTGCCAACTTTCTCGACGCTGCAATGCCCCGGTTTCCGGGGACTTCGCTTCAGCCCTGATTAATTGGCCAGTGCAAAATGCATGAACGGCAAATTTATCGGCAGGCATCATGCACGCATGGGCGAAGGCGATTGATATCAAGATGCGATTATATACTTGTATATAATCACTATTCCTGTCACCGACCATCCCTTCATACGAACTTAATATCCGGGTGCACTTCGTACCCTTATATAGCGGTGAATGAATCGCGCTATATCCATAAAGATGGCAATGCGATCTCGCATGCTGGGGGACGACTGCCATCAAGCCGCCTGCAAGCCAGCCTACCCGCTACGCAGCCCCGAGGAGCCCTGCTCAACAGGCCTCCACCCTCTCAAACAGGAGCTCTACCATGAACGATCCCTCGCTGTATTTCTGGCTGGGCGCATTTGTCGTGATCGCTTTCATCGATCTGGTGGCGATCATGAACTTGTGGCGCAGCGATAAGAGCCTCAACACTCGGCTGATATGGGCCGTGGCGATAATAGCGCTCCCATTATTCGGGATAATCGCCTGGGGATATGCCGGGCCACGCGGCATGCCGAAACCGCCCTCTTCACCCGAACATAGTAAATAGCCGGTTACTTGAACGGAATTGACACTATCTTTTAAGCCGACATTATAACGCCACCCTTCAGGCTTGACGTCGAGAGCGATTATTGTGGCAACAATGAGATTTCTGGACGCGATGGCCCTGTTGTACAACTATTTCTCGCCAATTATTGTACAAGCGTCCCTGGACTCTCCCACGCGCATGAGCGTCACCCTCGAAGAGCCCGACTCATCAACCGCCATTCATGTCAGTGACATTCCCTGCAAAACGTCACTGACACCCATGGAAGTGTTCGCGATCATTCAACTGATCGAAGACCGGGTTCGCGCCGAAACCCCGGCTATCTTCGAACGCCACCGCATGAACACTATCCTGCGTCAGTAACCGCCAGCGTCAGTCCGCGAGCGCGTATCTGGCTGCGCCTGCTGGATCGCCTCGAGCAATACCACCAGCTCCGCCGCCGACGGAATCGTCCGCCCTCCCAGGTCATCATGCACCGTCGCCTGCACACTGCTGGTCTTCAGGCCGAAGCGGTTCAGGGCATCGGTCAGCGCCTGGTCATCGAGCCCTTGCTGCGCGAGCATCCGCAACAGGCTGTCCCATACGTCGCGTAGATCCGCCTGCCGATCACGGCCGTCCGGCCAGGGATGACCAACCCGAGGTTCCGGGTGCATTTCCGCCACGGTCACCTCGCCCTCGTAAGCACGTACCGTACCGCCCGCCTCGGCCACCCTGGCATCACGCGACGCGCGGTGCCAGGCAGCCTGTGCGAGCACCGGTGAGCGGGTTGCACACAGCAGTTCGTCGTCGAGATAAATCCTGAATTCGCCCATGTTTGTTCTCCAGCATCGTGGTTGTCGAACGTCCTTTCATTCGATCCGGGTCAGCACCAGAGATTCCGAGTTTCTGCACCCGGGGGGCCGTGAAACGGCCATTTGGAAGCATCCGGATACAGACGGGAATTGTCCGAACTCACCCGTCGGATCGGCCTCCTAACTGTAGAGCCCATTCGCCAACGAGGAGAACGACATGAGCAACACACCGATCGATCAGACCCCACCGAACGCTCCGGCCAAGGATGTGCAAGGCGACGACGTCAACGTGGTGAAGAAGGAGATTCAAAGGCCAGGAGAGAAAACCGAAGCCATCGACCGCGTCATCACCCCGACCTCGATCAAGACCAAGGAGCAGGAAGCGCAGAAGATCCGGGAGAAGTCCCAGGAAGCCGAGCGCAAGATTCGTCAGCAGGACTGATGCCGCACTGCGCGGGCCGATCGCTCTGGCGGTCGGTCGCGCAGTACCTCAGCGGCGTGGCACAGCTAGGCGCCGTGCCCGAGCAGCGGCTAACGCTGCGAAGCAATCACTGCCGAATGCTGTGGCAGGGTGTCACCTGGCGCCACCGCATCGCTGAGACGCAGCGTCACCGGTATCGACTTGGCCGCCGGGACCTTGCTGCGCTCGGCATGATGCCAGAGCGGCACCAGCGGGTTGCACTCCGGGTAGTAGGCCGCGCAGCAACCCTGGGGAATGTCGTAGGCGAGTATCTGCAGCGGCCCGACCCGCCGCTCGATTTCCGGCTGCACCGCGGTGGTCACGTCCACCCAGTCGCCGGCTGCCAGCCCAAGGCGGACGATGTCGTCGGTGTTCATGAAGATCACCGAGCGGGTGCCATACACGCCGCGGAAGCGGTCGTCGTAACCGTAGATGGTGGTATTGAACTGGTCGTTGCTGCGGATCGTCATCAATTGCAGCACGTCACGCCGCACATAGGGTGCCTGCACGTCATCATCGACGCTCAACCGCCGCGGGGTAACGAATTGCGCCTTGCCGCTCGCGGTGGCCCACTCACGCTGCGCCGCGCCCAAGGGCCGGTGAAAACCGCCCGGCTCCCACATGCGCTGATTGAAGTCGCGGAAGATCTCCGGGTAGATCGTGGCGATCGCCTGGCGGATCAGGGAGTAGTCCCGGCGCCAGCCGTCCCAGTCGATGGCGACCTGCGGTGACAAGGTACTGAGCGCCAGGCCGGCGATGATCGCGGGCTCGGAGCGCAGGTGCTCGCTGGCCGGCGCGCTGCTGCCGTGCCAGCCATGGATGCAACCGGTGCTGTCCTCGGTGCTGTGGCTCTGCTCGACGCCATCCTGCCGATCGGCTTCGATGCGCCCCAGGCACGGCAGCAGCCAGGCCTGCTCACCCGGCAACAGATGGGAATGGTTGAGTTTGGTGGCCACCTGTACGTTGAGTTTGAGGCGCTGCCAGGCCGGCTCCATCCGAGCGGTATCGGGCACCGCCCGAATGAAGTTGCCCCCCAGGCTGACGAAGCCGCGCACCCGCCCGTCGAGCATGGCGCTGCAGGCGTCGACGGTGCACAGCCCGACCTTCTCAGGCACGCTGAATTTAAAGTGTTGCTCGATGAGGTCGACCGGCACCTTGGCCGGGTCTTCGGCGATACCCACGGTGCGCTGGCCCTGCACGTTGGAGTGCCCACGCACCGGGCAGATACCCGCCCCAGGCTTGCCGATATTGCCGCGCAGCAACAGCAGGTTGACCAGCATCTGCACATTCTGCACGCCCTGACGATGCTGGGTCAGGCCCATGCCATACACGATCATCACCCGCTGCGCCTGGGCATAGGTCAGCGCCGTCGCTTCCATGGCGCCACGGCTGAGCCCGGTGATGGACTCCAGTTCGGCCCAATTCTGCTCGCGCACATAACCGATGAAGTCCTCGACGCCTCTGGTGTGGGTAGCGATGAATGCGTCGTCCAGCAGGCCAGGCTCACCGCGCTGCAGGGCCGCGTCGTGCAGATCCAGTAGCGCCTTGGCCACGCCGGTGACCGCAGCGGTGTCGCCACCGATCGCCACCTGATGGTACTGGGTGCTGATCTGCGTCGAGTTCGGCCCGAGCATCTCGCCTGGTGACTGAGGGTTGACGAAGCGCTGCAGGCCACGCTCCTTGAGCGGATTGAAGGTGATGATCGGCACGTCGCGCTGCCGCGCCTCCTGCAACTGATGAAGCATGCGCGGGCTATTGCTGCCGACGTTCTGGCCAAAGAACAGCAGGCAGTCGGTGTGCTCGAAATCATTGAGGGTCACGGTGCCGACCGGTACGCCGATGCTTTCCTGCAGGCCCACCGACGTGCTCTCGTGGCACATGTTGGAACTGTCCGGCAGGTTGTTGGTGCCATAAGCCCTGGCGAACAGCTGATACATGAACGAGGCCTCCAGCGAGGCGCGCCCGGAGGCGTAGAACACCACCTCGTCCGGTTCCATCGTTCGCAGGGTGGCGCCGATTTCCTGGTAGGCGGCTTCCCAGCTGGTTTCCTCGTAGCGGTCGGTACTGGCGTCGTAGCGCATCGGATGGGTCAGCCGGCCATGCTGTTCGAGCGCGTAGGCCGACCAGTTGCGCAGTTCGGCCACGCGGTGCCGGGCGAAGAATTCCGGGCCGGTGCGTTTCGCGGTCAGCTCCCAGGCCGTGGCCTTGGCACCGTTCTCGCAGAACTCCATGGGGTGGGTGTCACCGGGCTTGGCCCAGGCACAACTCACACAGGCGAACCCCGAGGGTTTGTTCTGCTTGAGCAACGCCGCGCCGATCTTCACCACCGCCTGTTCACGCAGCACGATACGCGCCACGGACTTGGCCGACCCCCAGCCACCGGCTGCGTCGGTATAGGGTCGATAGCGGGTCTTCGGATCAGTCAGCATTACCCTCTCCAGCACGTTGGTGGTACTGGTACGACGAAGGCGCCTGCTGAAAGGTTCGGGTTAATGGCCCTACGGTCAGAGGGGGCGTTTATGACCTCATGTGTCCCGGCCGATCAGGCGCAGCGGCGTTTTGCCGATGGCGGGGCGCTGCATGCCAACGAGAAAAAGGCACCTGCGCGGAGGTGCCTTCATGCTCGCCGAATGGCCTTTACTTGTTGCCGGTCAGGGCCGCGTAGCTGGTCATCAGGTTACGGTAGTCCGGGATGTGGTCGGAGCAGATCTTCGCCAGCCCTTCCACATCGTTGCGCCAGTCGCGGTGCAGCTCGCAGGCCACGCCGAACCAGTTCATCAGCTGAGCGCCGGCGTTGGACATGCGGTTCCAGGCGGCGTCACGGGTGATCGAGTTGAAGGTACCTGAAGCGTCCGTCACCACGAATACATCGAAGCCCTCCTCCAGCGCCGACAGCGCCGGGAACGCCACGCACACCTCGGTCACCACACCGGCGATGATCAGCTGCTTCTTGCCGGTGGCCTTGATCGCCTTGACGAAATCTTCGTTGTCCCAGGCGTTGATCTGGCCAGGGCGAGCGATGTACGGCGCATCCGGGAACAGCGCCTTCAGCTCGGGTACCAACGGGCCGTTGGGGCCGGTTTCGAAGCTGGTGGTAAGGATGGTCGGCAGGTTGAAGAACTTGGCCAGGTCGGCCAGCGCGAGCACGTTGTTCTTGAACTTGTCCGGCTCGATGTCGCGCACCAGCGAGAGCAGGCCAGCCTGGTGATCGACCAGCAGAACGACGGCGTTGTCTTTGTCGAGGCGGTTGTAGGTGAAGGAAGTGGTCATGGCGCGATCCTCTATTTTCAGTGGGCTGCCGAGTCGTTCGGCTGGATTCGTTTGGTGTCGTGCAGTTGTCGCTGCATGTGGTAAAGATTAAATTCGACACCCTTGATGCACCAGACAGCAAAATTCGCCCACAGCGTTCCATTTTCAGAACGGTATACCGATGGAAGATCTCAACACCCTCTACTACTTCACCCAAGTGGTGGAGCACGGCGGCTTCGCCCTCGCGGGCCGCGCTCTGGACATACCCAAGTCCAAGCTCAGCCGACGCATCGCCCTGCTCGAGGAGCGCCTCGGCGTGCGCCTGCTGCACCGTACCAGCCGCCATTGTTCGCTCACGGAAATCGGCCAGGAGTACTACCAGCGTTGCGTGGCCATGCGGGTGGAGGCCGAGGGTGCCGCCGAAGTGATCGAACGCAACCTCAGCGAGCCTCGCGGCCTGGTGCGCCTGGCGTGCCCGACCACCCTGCTCAACTCTTGGGTCGGGCCGATGCTGACCCGTTTCATGCTGCGCTACCCGGCCGTTGAGCTGTTCATCGAGTGCACCAACCGGCGCGTCGACCTGCTCCACGAAGGCTTCGACATCGCCCTGCGGGTGCGCTTCCCGCCGCTGGAAAACACCGACATGGTGATGAAGGTACTGGGCAACAGCCGACAATGCCTGGTAGGCCGCCCGGACTTCCTCAAGCAGTTGCCGAAGAACTTTCAGCCCGCCGATCTGGGCCAGCTCCCGAGCCTGCACTGGGGTGGCTCGCAGCGTGAATACCAGTGGGAATTGTTCGGCCCGGATGAGGGAAAGCTGCTGATCCCCCATCGCCCGCGCATGGTCACCGACGACCTGATCGCCCTGCGCCACGGTGCCCTGGCCGGCGTCGGTATTGCCCACGTCCCGCGGGTCGCGGTGCGCGAGGACCTGGATGCCGGCACCCTGGTGGAAATGCTGCCGGGCTGGGAACCGAAGTGCGGCATCGTCCACGCCATCTTCCCCTCCCGCCGCGGCCTACTGCCCTCGGTACGCACGCTGATCGACTTCCTTGCCGAAGAGTTCCGAGAAAGCGATATGGCCTGATCCGCACGACGGTCCGCGCCCCAGGCGCCCAGGCAAAGCGGGCGCAGAGCGCCCAAAGACCAGACTCTCCGCTAAACGACGGGATGGAGCCGAGAGGCCGCGAGACCGAACACCGCGGCCAGGCCGATCAGCAGCACCAGGTCGAGCAGGATCCGCCGCCCTCTGGAAAGACCGGCAAACTCCTTGGCAACGCTCGCGACGAAGACGGCAGCTACCACCGCCATCGCTGGCATGGAAACCAGCCAGTCGGCGAGCCGGCTGTTCATCAGCAGTTCGCTGTCGGGATAGAGCCCCTGACTGATGGCCATGTAATCGGTCCTGGCATCCACCAGGCCCCAGTACGCCGCCACGGTAATCAGCTGAAGCACCAGCAGGATCAGGTTGCACAGTGTCTTCAGACGAGGGAATCGACCCGGGTCACGGCTGTGCACAGAGCGCGCTCCCGTTCTGGGTCTTGCCCATCATGTCCTTGATCACGCCACGAATCTTGGTGTCCGCCAACTGCCCGCCTTTGGACTCGACCTTGATCCGGCTGAGCGAGAAGGTGGATTCGTTGTTCGCGTCATAGATCGTGAAATTCACGTCCACGGTGCCACTGAAGGCCAGCGTCCCCTTCAGTTCCACCTCACCCAGCTTGCCAACCAGTGAAGAGCGACTGCACAGCCAGGCGTGCTTGGTCGTGTCGATCTTCATCCACGCAGTTTCGATATGCCCGGCGATCAGCGTGCCGCTGTTGCCACCGATCTCGGGACCGGAGGCGATACCGAACGTCTGCGGCTGGTCGCTGCTCGAACGTCTTAGCTGGATATACACACCGCTGAACAGGCTGAAACCAATGCTGGTCTTGGGCAGAGCTGCGCCAATACCGCTGGCCAATATCTTCATTTCCATCACATGCTCCTTATGTGCACACAGGTCGGTGGCGATGTCGCTGAACAAGCATGACGAAGCAACACGCAATCCACCGTGAATGACCACGCACAACAGAAATAAATCCCCAACGCCTGCAGAAGAACGCCTTGCCCGAGCAACCCCAGGGTGGATCGCGCGTCATCGATCCAGCACGGCGGATGTAAAGAGCGACATCCGCCCTACGACGGCCGATCGCTGGTCATCGACGATGGCCCAGCCGCAGGGTGGACAACGCTTTTATCGTCCACCTTTGCGGCACCGCGCTGGTGGCTGGGTCAAGCGTCAGTCGTCAGCGACCAAGCGAGGCGACCAGTTCTGCTTCCACATCGCCTTCGCGGGCGTCTTTCTGATACACCGCGCAGGTCGCCGTACCGGCATCCGTGGTGCAGCGGTAAACCGCGATCACGCTGCCCGGCCCTACCCCGGTGTGGCCGGTTAGCAGGATGCCGCCCTCGATATCGCCCCGCATCAACCCCAGGGCATAGCCGGCGACCGTCCAGGGGCGCCCTGCAATCGGGCCACCCAGCACGCGCCGCTCCTGCATCTGCGCCAACAGCTCGGCAGGCAGCAGGCTGCCACCCAGCAAGCGGTCCAGCAGCAAGGCGGCGGCGGACACGCTGCCCACCAGCAAGCCGTGATAAACCCAGCCAGGGTGGTAAGCGGTTGCACTGCCCATATCGACGTCGCGCAAGTCCGCCGGTGTCTTCGCCAGACGAACCTCGGGCACGCCAAGGGGCTGCAACACCCGCTGCTCGATGGCGCTCCCGAGCGAGGTGCCGCTGCGCTGCTCGATCAACCGGGTGACGTACAGGTAGCCGACATTGGAATACCCCCAGCCAACCCCAGGCTGATAACGCAGACGCGTTGCATCGAGGCGCTCGAGCATTTCGCTGGCGGGCCAGGGCTCGTCGCCACGGGCAACGGCGGCGTGGTAGTCGGCAAGCTCACCGTAATCGGCCAGGCCAGCTTCGTGCTTCAGCAGTTGCCGCAACGTGAAGGGGCCGCCCAGCACGACCTCGTCGAGCGACACCAACCCATCACGCACCAGGGTCAGGGCGGTCGCCGCCAGCACGGTTTTGGTGAAACTCCACCAGGGCACCAACGGCTCCGGCAACCCCGAGGTAGCGAGCTGACCGTTTACGACCCGCTCGCATGAAAAACCAGACATCGCGCTCCACCGCCTGAAAGGCGTTTGATTGTCTTGCGGTTAGAACTCATCGGTCCAGGCGGCAGCTGGCGATGGCTACCCTGCTCAGCCGCTAGCGTGGAGCGGGCAGAGACGCAGAATCGCGCGCATGGCGCGCTCCCACAACGGCGGCCCAGGCTACCAGGGCGAGATCAGCCTTCCACCTGACTCCACTGCTTGCTCAGGCGCTTGTCCGACACGGCCATCTTCGTCCCCAACTGCTGGGCGAACAGCGACACGCGATACTCCTCGAGCATCCAGCGGTACAGCACCAGATTGGCGTCACGCTTGCCCTCTTGCAGGTGCTTGCCGAGGCGCGCCTGGTACTGCTCCCAGTAGCCGGCCAGCTCGCCACTCCACACCCGGTCGCGTTGCAGTTGCGCGCCGATCTTGTCGAAGCGCTGTTCGATGGCCTTGAGATAGCGCGGCACCTCCTTGAGCCATTCGCTAGGGGTTTCGCGGACGAAACCGGGATAGACCAGATTGCCCAGCTGCGCCTTGATGTCGTTGAGCGCCACCGCCTGGGCCAGGTCGATCTTGCCCTTGAAGCGCTTCTGCAGGCCGTGCCACAGCTTGAGCACGTCCAGGGTCAGGCGGGCCAGCCGCTCGGCGTGGTCGGCCCAGGCACCGCGTTTTTTCTCGGCCAGGGCGGCCAGCGCGGCGCCGTCACGGGGCAGTGGCTGCTCGCCTTCGAGGATGCAGCTGTCGAGGCTGGCCAGCAGAATGTCTTCGACCAGCCCATCGACCCGGCCCAGCTCGCGGTGCAGCAGACCCAGCTCGGTCAGCCCCGGCAACTTGCCGCGCAGGAACTTGGCCGGCTCGGCCAACTGTTGCAGCAACAGACGCTGCAGGGCACGGCGATGCTGGAACTCGGCTTCGGCCTGGGTCGGGAAGCGCCCTTCCTTGACTACACCGCCCTCTTCCACCAGCGCCGGGAACACGGTCATGGACAGCCCGGCGACCTTCTGTTGAGTCTTCTCGGCGACCTGGGCGAAGCCCTTGGCCTCCACCGGTTTCTGCACCTTGTCGGCTTGCGGGATGGCCAGCGCGGCCTGGCTGGCCTCGGCGAAGCGTGCAGTCAGCTCGGCCAGGTCGCGGCCTTCGCCAAGCGGCTTGCCGTGGGTATCGACCACTTCGATGTTCATCTTCAGGTGATGTTCGAGTTGCCGGGTCGCCTCGACCCAGGCCTGCTCGTCGATACGCGCACCGGTCATGCGTTGCAGCTCGCGAGCCAGGCTTTCCGGCAGGCTGCCCTGGCCGAAGGTGAGCTTGCTCAGTGCTGCGCCGACGAAATCCGGCACCGGTACGAAGTTCTTGCGCAGCGCCTTGGGCAGGCCGCGCACCAGGTCGATGGCCTTGGCCTCGATCAGCCCTGGCACCAGCCACTCCAGGCGCTCGCCCGGCAGTTGCGGCAACAGCGGCGCCGGCACGCGCAGAGTCACGCCGTCACGCGGGTGGTTGGGTTCGAAGTGGTAGGTCAGCGGCAACTGCAGCTCACCGATATGCAGGGTATCGGGATACTGGGCGGCGGTGACCTCCAGCGCCTCGCGGGCCAGCACGTCTTCCTCGCGCATCATCAGCAAATGCGGATCTTTGCCGCTCTCGCGCTTGTACCAGCTCTCGAAGGTCGCCGCCTGGTAGATGTCCTGGGGAATGCGCGCCTCGTAATAGGCGAACAAGGTTTCCTCGTCGGCGAGAATGTCGCGACGGCGAGCCTTGGCCTCCAGCTCGTCGAGCCTTTCCAGCAACACACGGTTGGCGTTCAGGCACTTGGCGCGGCTGTTGATTTCGCCACGCACCAGGCCTTCACGAATGAACAGCTCGCGGGACGCCTGCGGGTCGATGGGCCCGTAATGCACGGGGCGGCGACCGACCACGATCAGGCCGTACAGGGTGACCTGCTCGTACGCCACCACCTGGCCGCGCTTCTTCTCCCAGTGCGGCTCGAAGTGGTTCTTCTTGATCAGGTGACCAGCCAGGGGCTCGATCCAGTCCGGCTCGATCTTGGCCACCTGGCGAGCGAACAGCTTGGTGGTCTCGACCAGCTCGGCGGCCATGATCCAGTTGGGTTTCTTGCGGCCGATCACCGACGACGGATGCACCCAGAAACGACGCTGACGGGCACCGAGGAAATCGCCCTCCTCGGCTTTCTGGCCGATCTGGCTGAGCAGGCCGCTGAGAATCGCCTTGTGCACGGCCGCGTAGCCCTTGGCACGCTGCGCCGCTTCACTGGCCTCGGCCTGCTCACGGAGGATCACATTGACCTTGGTGTCGGTGGTAGGCGCTGCCTGCACGGCCTTTTCCGCTGGACCTGCTGGCGCTGAATCGCCCGCAAGCGGGCTCCTACGGGAAGCGTTGTCGCCCAGTTGCAGGTCCCTCGCCAGCAACACCAACTGGCGATGGGAGTCGCGCCACTCGCGCAGGCGCATGTAGTTGAGGAAGTTCTTCTTGCACCAGCTGCGCAGCGGGTTGGAACCCAGCTCCTGGCGTTTCTCCTCGAAGCCGCGCCAGAGGTTGATCAGCGCGGCGAAGTCGGAATCCACATCCTTCCATTGCGCATGGGCCTGGTCGGCCGCCTGCTGGCGATCCATCGGCCGCTCGCGCGGGTCCTGCACCGACAGCGCGCTGGCGACGATCAGCAGCTCCTGCAGGCTGCCGAGCTTGGCGGCCTCCAGCACCATGCGGCCGAGGCGCGGGTCGATGGGCAGGCGCGCCAGCTGGCGACCCAGCGGGGTCAGCTGCCCTTCGCGATTGACCGCAGACAACTCCTGCAGCAGGTTGAAACCATCGCTGATGGCCTTGCCATCCGGCGGCTCGATGAAGGGGAAATCCTCGATACTGCCCAGGCGCAGGTGCAGCATCTGCAAGATCACCGCCGCCAGGTTGGTACGCAGAATTTCCGGGTCGGTGAATTCCGGCCGGCCGAGAAAATCCTCCTCGCTGTACAGGCGCACGCAGATGCCCGGTTCGACCCGGCCGCAACGGCCCTTGCGCTGGTTGGCGCTGGCCTGGGAAACCGCCTCGATGGGCAGGCGCTGCACCTTGGCGCGGTAGCTGTAACGGCTGATGCGCGCCGTGCCGCTGTCGATCACGTAACGAATGCCCGGCACCGTCAGCGAGGTTTCCGCGACGTTGGTGGCCAGCACGATCTTGCGCCCGGCCATGGGCGCGAAGATCTTCTGCTGCTCGGCAGGCGTCAGCCGCGCATACAGCGGCAGCACTTCGGTAAAGCGCAGGTTGGCCTTGCGCAGCACCTCGGCGGCATCGCGAATCTCGCGCTCGCCCGGCAGGAAAATCAGCACATCCCCCGGGCGCTTGCCCTCGGCACTCTCATGGGCGGCGATCTCGTCCAGCGCGGCGAGAATGCCCTGATCGACGGTGAGGTCGTCGAGCAGGCGCTCGCCCTCCTCGTCCACTTCGGCCGCCAGCGGCCGGTACCAGGTTTCCACCGGATAGGTACGGCCGGAGACTTCGACGATGGGCGCATCATTGAAGTGTTTACTGAAGCGATCCAGATCGATGGTCGCCGAGGTGATGATCACCTTGAGGTCGGGCCGACGCGGCAGCAGGGTCTTCAGGTAACCGAGCAGAAAGTCGATGTTGAGGCTGCGTTCGTGGGCCTCGTCGACGATCAGCGTGTCGTACTTTTCCAGATAGCGATCGTGCTGGGTTTCGGCGAGCAGAATGCCGTCGGTCATCAGCTTGATCAGCGAACTGTCCTTGCTCTGATCCTCGAAGCGCACCTGATAACCGACCAGCTCACCCAACGGCGTACCGATCTCCTCGGCCACCCGCGTCGCCACACTGCGCGCCGCCAGCCGCCGCGGCTGGGTATGGCCGATCAGGCCGTGCTGGCCACGGCCGATCTCCAGGCAGATCTTCGGCAACTGGGTGGTCTTGCCCGAACCGGTCTCACCGGCGATCACCAGCACCTGATGCTTGGCCAGCGCCGCCTTGATCTCGTCGCGCTTGGCCGCGATCGGCAACGCATCGTCGTAACGCATCACCGGCACACTCAAGCGCCGCGCCTCGACCTTCGCGCACGACGCCTGAAAACGCTCCAGCCACTGCGCCTGCTTGGCTTCGTCGGGCCTCTTCTGCAGCTCATGCAACTGCCGACGCAAACGATGGCGGTCGGCAATCATGGCGTGGTCGAGGTTGTTCTGCAGGGCAGCGATATCGAAGGGGACGTCGGTCATCAGGCTCGGGCGGTCGCGGAAAAGGTGGGATTGTCGCAGATTCCGGGGTGAGGCGTGCAGGGTGGGCTGTTGATGGAGTGAGCGCGATGAGGTCGTTGGAGGGCGGCGGCTTTCGGCCAAAAGCGGACAGTAGGCTAATAAATAACCCTCTTCCCTTTACCATGAGCGCAGGCATTGACAGCTGAAAGCTATTAGCTAGATTAACTGAGGATCTATATCTTCGATCAACTGTCGGATGCTGAGGCCGTCGGCACCTTTGACTAATGCATAAAGACGGCAATGTAAAACCCCGTCTTCGACACTGGCGCGCATTACTCCGTGCCTGCTATTGCCTTGAAGATCCTGCACATAATCACCAGGACGTTGCTCGAAATAACTACCCTCTTGGACGAAAGGTACTAGCTGGACGAAACTCTCCCAATTTATCGGCTCGTCAGGATCGTGTGTGAAAGCCAAAAACTCGGCTGATTGCTCAACGCACCCCCAATCGTTCAGCAACATGCATTCGATCAAATTCTCTGCAGGCCCAAGATCATCGTCGCCTGAATAATCGAGGGCAGCCAACAGTGCTGAAATTCGAGAACAGTCGATAGTGATCATTGAATTACCGTTACGCACGTCATAACCCATTAGACAGCCCTCTATTCATTTAGATAAACAAGCCTTGCTCAGAAATTCGAGCCGTTCAGAACATAATCATTTGACCACGGATTCTGGATATCCAGGCCTCCCGCTTTGATATGAGCCCATGCCTCTTTAAAGGCCGGAGTGAAATCTCGGGAGTCAAACATATCGATCATTTCCCGTACAAAATGAGTACGTGGTGTTTCACCTTCAGCGGCCTGATCGAAATGGTATATCCGGTAGAGCGCCACCAGAAATAGACTGGTAAACCGCTCGGATGGAATCGACGCAGTAGCGGCTTGAGCGTACCAGCTTTCGCGCGGCTGCGGGTACTGAAACAGCATATCCAAAGAACCAGCATTTAGAGGAAGCGGTAAGGTGAGCCAACGACTCAGTGTCCACAGTCGATCATGGTCAAGCACGGGCAACATCATTTCCTTGCGCTCGCCAGGCAGCTTAAGCGTGCGCTGAGAAGCCTCAGGCCAAAGTAGCGAAAAAAACTTTTCGTTATTGCCTTCGGTTTGTAGCACCAATTTTTTATATATGATGAAAGGAGGCTTATTGCCCACCGGAGGCAACGACTCCAACTTATCAACAAGGTGCGGTAGCTCTTTGGCGATGACTTCCTCTCGAGCGACCACAAAGCCACCCGTCGAGCTGATCAAGTAGCCAATCTTCAACAAATTACCCATACCTTGAAGTACGTCGCGGGCTCGAATACAGGGCGCATTCAGATACAACTCACGCTGCGCACGCAAAACCTGCTCATCACGGCTTGGGTGCAAGTAGAGAAACAACAGCAGATTGAGCGGACTGTCCTCATCGTCCAGGTGCTTTTGCCAATCCGGCAGCATGCCTTTCATGAAATAGCGCTTGCTGATCGCTTTGCACTTTTTCGGTTGAGACAAGCCCTGCAGCAATATTTCAACCTGTTGCCAGGCCTGCTCGCGCTCTGCCACCCAGGTTTTGTCCTTGGTTTTCCAGTAGCTCAAGTCAAATCCAGCGAACGAATTCCCGCTCATCGTTACTCCCCGATGTTTTTAACAATATTGATGAAGTCTTTGATGTCCAACTGGTCTGCGTAGGTAACCAGGTACTCTTCAAAATAACTTTTGGTATCACGCAAAGATACCGAGGGCGTCACCATTATCTGATATACCCTCGCTGTGACCTTGGCCGATTGCGCAAAACTCTGCTTGTAGACGGAAAGGAGACAAATTTATTTATGAGGCTGCTGTCCGATTTTGGCCGGTAGCTGCCCTTCTAAGCGGTAGCAGTCGGCCAATAAGCGCCGCTCAGTAGAGTGTGCTCGCCAAAAGTCATGCGCCGTTACGCGTGTTCCGACGCTACGAAAACTCGGCAATATAAAGCGGCGGTTGCTGCATATACGCGTTCAGGTCAACGCGGCCACGCTCATTTTTTGCCTGATTCCACATAGTATTGAGCGGCTCGAGTAACGGCCGCACGTTCAACAACTGTCGCACCTCACTGCAGTAAGCTGCGCGCTCGGCGTCAACGCCTGATTCCGGATAGCGTGCAACCAACACCAGAAAGCAATTCAAATAAAACTGAGCGCCTTCGTCATTTTCGATATTGATCATGTGGGAAGCATCCATGCTCCTGACCCAATGTGCGCCCATATAGTTATACAGGCAGTAGCTGTTGCTAGGGGTTGTGCCATCCAGCCACCTGCAGGTGTCTGCGTAATAGATGCGACCATAGTGGAATTCAGGGTCGAATAGCTTTTTACCGTTGTGCAGCAGATGCTCGCTGCCGGGTGTTTGCCCGCTGAGAAAGTGGTAAAGCTTTTTCTCGCAGCCCCCCATAAAGCCCAGCGGCGGAATTACGTCGGAACCAAAGTACGGTTCGCTACCGTCGTAATGACGGGCTCCTGCATGTCGTACCAGGACTTTGTAAGACTCGGCAATGCTTGAGGCGATTATGTGATCGCCAAGACGCTTTCCGCCCACTTCTTCCCAAGAGCCACCATCGCCCGTTGGCACTATGCTGACGTCGGTAGTCCATTCCTTGGGGCCCGCAAGCAAGCGCTCGGTAATCCTCACCCATCCCTCAATACTCTGATCCGGGGCCAACCACAGGCGATAAACCAAAGGCATCGGATCGTCCTCATAGGGACGGATATTGGGCTCTTTGCCTCGAAGGAAATAGGCCTCGAATTTCTTCAGGGGAACCCCGCACTTGGCGTACCGCAGGCGAAACTCTATATCTGTCCAAGCGGCTTTGCGCAGCGCCGACTGTTCTTTGTTGAGGTGACTTTCCTGCGCAGAGGAAGGCTGGAAAGAGGGCACCCTATGAGGTGCCTCTTGCTCAGAAACGTCCGCCTCCGGCACGCTGGAGTACTTCTTGCGTAGGGCCTTGAACCGAGTATGAGCCGCCTCGGGCACGTAAATACTGGTGCAGGCGTTGTCGCCGTTGTGAAAGTCTACCCAGCGCCCCAGAAAGTTCGCGCGCTTGGCGAAACGATTCAACGCCTTGACGAAATCGTCGGAGAACCAATCTGAGTGCTCCACGCCACTGACCTTGATGCGCTGCTTTTTATCGGCGTGGCGGAACGTTAGCGTCAGGCTGTCCCAACCATCCTCGGAGTTGGCTTCAACGTGCGAAGGCTCAAATACACCGCCGCTGGCTTCAGCGTAGGCAAGTAAAAGACGTGGATAGGCGCCGATAGGAGCCTCTCCCTGCTCTTCCGTATGACTGACGGTGCGATGCGCAAACAGCGCTTGCAGATAAAAGCTGGCGTCTTGTGGATGTGGTTGCTGAGCGGCTGATAACGCGGGGGCGTCCATACCCAGCTCATGCTCATCGGAAAGCACTTGTAGCGCTTTGAGAAATGCCGAAGAAGCTTTGTCGTCCAGTTGCATCCATTCGCCCTCTCTAGGCCCCTTGATTCCTTTAGGTTTCATTGCCGCGTGCCCCGCTGGTGAGGGACACAGAAAACCGCTTGAAATCTAACAGATGGGTTTGACCAATCGCTACGGTAAGGCGTCACAAACTTAGCAAATCAGTCGACTGCATGTGGTGTGGGCACGATAAGCTAACCATCTGTTTCTGCCCGTAAACCTTTTGTTTGCGACCAGCCGCTTTTGGCCGGTTGCAGCCGGTGGCAGCAGGCAGCTACCGGCCAAAAGCAGTCCTTGGGGGGCTCTTAGAGGCTTGGTACAAATCGGTCTGGCAACCAAAAAAACCGCCTAAGCGGGTTCCTCCGAGTACATTTGACTGATGAACCTATTTCAGAACTTTATTGATCTTTTCGATCAGGGTCTTGAAATGATTGCGTTCGACGTCTGTCAAGTCATTAGCACTATGTTCACGTGTCCAACGGATATATGCCTTACCCAACTTGTATTTCGAAAAACTGCTGCTCGCGGAACTGAGTAGGTCAATGATCGGGCGGGCCGGTTGTGCTGCAGCCTCGCTGGTCACATCAATATCTAGCGATTCCTTGGCAATCTTGATCAAGGTATCGCGCAGAAGATCTTCAACTTCTGGCTTGGCGACAGGGCCAGAATAGGCGTCCTTAGTCCGCAGGATACTTTTGTTGCCGATAGTGTGAACCAGCGTCTCCTGCTGTGCCGCCTGGTCACCGGCCGTATCAGAATCCAGTAGCGCCGCCACTTTGAAATTCTGTGCATAGAGTATGGTGGCGTAATACACCACCTTCCCCGCACTGGCAGCTGGGATAAGAGCGATTTTATCGTTCAGGCTGATAAGGTTAGCCGCGTGCAGCAGCGCAGAGGTTGCCTCCAGATACCAGTAGTCTGTTAGTCCCTCCAGTACCAAGTTCCGCTCCTGAGTGAATAGACTCTGCGCTAGGTCATAACCCAAGGCTTCCTGTAGTGGCAACAGTGCCGCTGGATCGCCCGAGGCAACTGTCGTATGCACCTTAGTGCCGGCCTTGCGATCAGCCATTTCTACCACCCGAACTAGATCCAGTTCGTCAGGGCCTACCAGAAAGGGAGAATGGGTGGTATAGAGCGTCTGGTTGCCTTCAGAAAGTCGACCAATTGTCGAGCGAAACTCGCGCTGCTTTAGCCCATGAAGGGATAGACCTGGCTCATCCAGCAGCAGGATAGCGTTGTTGTGTTTGCCGGCAGCCTCGGCGAAGAACACCACAAAGAATGAAACTAGCCATTGGAACCCCTCGGAGCGCTGATGCAGTTCGATCTCGACACCGAGGTCATCCTCCACAACCACTTTGAGATACTGCCCGTCGGCTGAGATACGGAGTTTATCAGCCTCGGCTCGTCCTACCCGAGGACGCCAAACGGATCGTATTTCGTCGGTCAACTGCACGCTGGCGGCATTCAGTTGGTAACTACGATTGTCCAATTGGTCACGGTAGCTCTGAAGAGCTGCGGCGTTGTTCGCCGGTGGCGGCGCTGCTTTCCCGAGATCGGAGAGTTGCTGAGCAGTGAAGCCCAACAACTTCAGGAGGCAAACGTTGCCATAGTCATATTGATCGTCGTCCAATAGGTTGCTGGCGAGGCGCTGGGCTAGATGATCGAGTTGGATTAATGGCTTAACTCGATAGTAGTTGTTAAATAGCACGAACACCGGTTTACGCTTGTCCAGTGTCTCTAACGCAGTGACTCGGTCGAGGTGAGCGTTAGTAACTTCGACTAGTTTGTCGAACCGCTCTTCTTCAGCTTCGCTACCCTCGTCAACTAGCGGTAGGATTTTGTCCAGCCATGCCTTGAGTGGCTTAGCTCGGTCTCCATCTATGGTAGTAGTGCTAGTCCATCCCGAAGTTACCGCCGCCAAATCCTCGCTCGGTGCAGGCCCTTCGGGAGCAGTTGTTTTAGCGCGAGGATCAATATGAGCGCACAGGCGCGTCAGGTCTTTTGAAATAGAGGCGTAGGTGGGAGTCTCAGGGGCATCATGTAGCGTATTCCAGGCAGAGTTATCCAGCCTTCTGCCGAAAACGTACGTCACCCCACGCATGGCCTCCGGAAGGGCGGCGCGGTCTTCGTCATCCAGCTCAAACTCGACCTCAACTACCTTCACGCTCTTTGGGTCAACACGTCCAGTAGTGATGTCGTTGTATTTGGAACGCGGATAGTCACGAAGAGCATCAAACTTGGGCACATTCTGCGGAGGATTGATTTGCTGGAGGGCCTGGAGTATTGCCGACTTGCCGGCCTCATTCGGGCCCACAAAAATTGTCTTAGCGCTTTCCACATCGAACCAATCGGTGTCAATGATGCTTCGATAGTTGGTGACTCTTGCCCGCTTCAACCGCATACAACGTTCTCCTCAATACCTTCCAGTGGTCTCCAAGATCGAATTGGAGCACGCCATGAGCCGTATAGCGCCGGACTTACCTCATGTCTCAGTCAGATCGATACTATTCTAGAAGGAGCGCCTTAGACCAGAGGCGCTCAAAGCCTCATTTCTGGGAGCTAGGGCTGACACTGACGCATTTGGCAGTTTGTATCGGTCAGGTTTCCGACGCTGGCTAAAGGCAGCTTTGGGTCGATTTCAGGCAGTTACGGCAGGCAGCTATTGGCCGATAGCAGTCCCTCAGCTCCCCCGCCCTCAAACCTTGCCCACCTCCTCCCCGCCAAGTTACAGTCCCCCCGTCACGGTAAATCCCGTGACCGGGTGTAGGAACCCGTTTTCCACGAAGGCGCGGTAGCGCCATAGCCGAGAGCAGGCGCTTTTTTTGTGCCTGCTGTTTTCTCGTGCATTTATGGCGGGCCGTGTGAGGCAGGCTTCGGCCTGGCCGGCGTCCTTCGTGGCCGGTATTCCTACCCTTGCACGGTCCGCCACCCATACCCGTAGGAAGGTTGGTTGGCGGCTCCTTAAATTCACGAAGGAGCATAAGGATTATGCATTTTCCCCTTTTTATCCAAGGGCCCCGCCCTGGGCTGTTGGCTGTCGTGTCGGCTTCCGTTCTGGAGGTGCTGCATGAGCCGCTTTGAGTCTGTCGTTATCCCCTTCCCAACGCCGCCAAACCCGTTGCCAAGCCATGTGGCCGATGATTGCCGGATACAGGCTACGGCGGATTGCCCGGGCAACATTATTGGCTGGGCTGCTCAGCGAACTGATCGCGCTCTGTCGTCGGGCAATCAACCAGGCGCGCAGGAGGGCCGAGCATGACTGACCTCCTCCCACTCTCCAGCAACCCAACCACGACAGCGGTGATGCTGATCGATGGCAGTTGCTCGTACATGGACCTGCAGGAAAGCGTCGAGCAGCGCCTCAGAGCGGTGTGCGGTCTGCTGCATAGTCTCGCCGCCATGAACATCACCCAGGCAGACGCTCTGGACGTGCAACACATAAGCGAAGCCGCGTATCTGCTTAGCGCAGATGCCTGGGATCTGGTCCGGGCCGCTCACAAGGCCGCAGTGCGGGAAGCGCGTCAGGGGTAAGGATTGGAGCGGGCAGGCAGTTGCCCTGCCCGCTCCATACTGGCGTCTGTCATTGCCAAGCGTTCAGGCGAGTCTGGGGCAAAGCGATAATTGGGGAGTAACGATCGAGGGAGTGGTGTGAGCGTTGAAATAGGTCGACTGGCCGCCGCTACGGACGTTGGAGACTTGACTCACGGGTTCGCCAATTGCGGTCTGCGCGCGCCGCTGCAAAGTATTTACATCCGGTTTGACGCTCTGCCAACCCACTACGGCTAGCGCAAGCAACGCCATTGAACCGGACTCCACAGGATTGATCTCCCCTCTCTCAAACCACCGCAGCGGCTACGGCCTTGGAACGCCAGGCAAAGCCCAGCACCATCAATAGCCCCAGCCCCGCCATCGCAGCACCCGCCAGGGAAATCGCCGGATAGCCCAGCCCTGCGTTGATCACCGCGCCGCCCAGTGCCGCACCAATCGCGTTGCCGAAGTTGAAGGCACCGATATTCACCGCCGAGGCCAGGTTGGGGGCGCCCTTGGCCGCTTCCATCACGCGCATCTGCAGCGGCGGCACGATGGCGAAGCTGGCGATGCCCCAGATCAGGATGGCCACGGCGGCTGGCAGCGGCCAGCGCATCAGTACGGTGAACGCCAGCAAGACGATAATCAGCACGCTCAGCGAAACGATCAGGGTGCGGTCGATGGAGCGGTCGGCGGCCTTGCCACCCCACATATTGCCCAGCGTGAGACCCACGCCGTACAGCACCAGCATGGCGGTGATAAAGGCGGTGGACGCGTGGGTCTCGCTGCTGAGGATCGGCGCGATATAGGTGAATACGGTGAACATCGCGCTCGAGCCAACTACGGTCAGGGCCAACGCCCCCAGCACCGGGCCACGGCCCAGCGCGCGAACTTCGGCCATTACACCGACGCTTTTCGGCGCCGGCAGGTTGGGCAAGGCGAACCACAATGCGGCCATGGCCACCACGCCGAGGCCGGTGATCCCCCAGAATGCGGTGCGCCAACCGAACACTTCGCCAAACCAGGCAGCCAGCGGTACGCCACCGATGGTCGCCAGGGTCAGGCCCATGAACATCGCCGCCACCGCGCCGGCACGTTTTTCCGGGGCGACCACGCTGGCGGCGACGATGGAGCCGACGCCAAAGAACGCGCCATGGTTCAGTGAGGTGACCACCCGGGCGACCATCAGGCTGTAGTAATCGGTCGCCAGGGCGGACATCAGGTTACCCAGGGTGAAGATCGCCATGAGGCCGATCAGCAGATAGCGCCGGGGAATTCTGCCGGTGGTCAGGGTCATCAGCGGCGCGCCGAGCAGTACGCCCAGGGCGTATGCACTGACCAGCAGGCCTGCGGCAGGAATGGATACGCCAAGATCCGCAGCGATGCTCGGCAACATGCCCATGGGGGCGAACTCGGTAACGCCGATGCCGAAGGCACCAATGGCGAGTGCTACGAGGGGTGGATTGATCTGCATGAGAGGCTCCTTATCTATGCTGCGAATGCTACGATCAAGCCTTTTCATGCGGTAGATGGCATTTCTGGAAAGCACCTTTGCTTACGGAGCACAAATGGACTTCAACGGTCGGTCAGGTGAAATGGGCGTGTTCGTCACGGTGGCGCAGGAAGGCAGCCTGTCGGCCGCCGCGCGTGCATTGGGGCTGACACCCTCGGCGGTCAGTCGGATCATCGCGCGTACCGAACAGCGTCTTGGCACTCGCTTGCTGCTACGCACCACCCGGGCGATCACCTTCACCACCGAGGGCGAGGCTTACCTGCGCGGCGCCCGGCGTATCCTGGCGGACATGGCCGAGGTCGAAGACGCCATCGCCGACCAGGGCGTACCCAGGGGCCGCTTGCGGGTCAGCGCCGCCCTTGGCCATGGGCGGCTGGCCATCGTTCCCCTGGTGGCGGCCTTCAGCGCGCGTTACCCGAACATCACCGTCGACCTGACCCTGGGTGACGAAGTGGTCGACATTCTTGGCGGCCAGGCGGACGTGGCGGTGCGCTTTGGCCATCTGCCCGACAGCCCACTGACCGCGCGCAAGATCGGCGACACCGGCCAGGTGGTGGTGGCCTCGCCCGAGTATCTGCAGCGCCACGGCACGCCCCAGGAGCCGGAAGATTTGTTGAAGCACAACTGCCTGCGCTTCAACTTTCGCCGTGCCGAGCCCAACTGGCCGTTCGTGCGCGAGGGAAACGAGTTTTTCATGAAGGTCAGCGGCAACATCGAATGCAGCAGCGGTGAAGCGCTGGCACAACTCGCACGGGTAGGTGCCGGCATCGCCCGCATTGGCGAGTTCAGCGTGAGCGAGGATCTGCAGCGCGGTGACCTGATACCGCTGCTGGAAGCCTGGAACCCGGGCGACCGGGAACCTATTCACGCGGTGTTCGTGGGCGGCTCGGCAATGCCGGCGCGAGTGCGGCTGTTCGTGGATTTTCTGGTCGAGCATCACCGGCTGTAGGCGCAGAACTGACCGTACGGGAGCGGGCGGAGCGATCTGGCTGATGGCTGCAACACCTTTGTGGGCGCGCGCCATGCGCGCGAAATCACGGGCATGGCCCGTTCCCACAGGCCGTACGGTGGATCGCGCTATAATGATCCAGCGCCGCAACGGTTCAATGGTGGACGGATAAAGCGTCGTCCACCCTACGATTGATGGCTGCAGCGCCTTTGTGGGAGCGCGCCATGCGCGCGAAATCACGGGCATGGCCCGTTCCCACAGACTGTACTGTGGATCGCGTTCTAGTGATCCAGCGCCGCAATCGTTCAATGGTGGACGGATAAAGCGTCGTCCACCCTACGACTGACGTTTGCAGCACCTTTGTGGGAGCGCGCCATGCGCGCGAAATCACGAGCATGGCCCGTTCCCACAGGCCGTACGGTGGATCGCGTTCTAGTGATCCAGCGCCGCAACGGTTCAATGGTGGACGGATAAAGCGTCGTCCACCCTACGACTGGCGGTTGCACCACCCTTGTGGGAGCGCGCCATGCGCGCGAAATCACGGGCATGGCCCGTTCCCACAGGCCGTACGGTGGATCGCGATCGCATTCTAATGATCCAGCGCCGCAACGGTTCAATGGTGGACGGATAAAGCGTCGTCCACCCTACGACTGGCGGTTGCAGCGCCTTTGTGGGAGCGCGCCATGCGCGCGAAATCACGGGCATGGCCCGTTCCCACAGGCCGTACGGTGGATCGCATTCTAGTGATACAGCGCTGCAACGGTTCAATGGTGGACGGATAAAGCGTCGTCCACCCTACGATTGATGGCTGCAGCACATTTGTGGGAGCGCGCCATGCGCGCGAAATCACGGGCATGGCCCGTTCCCACAGACCGTACGGTGGATCGCGTTCTAGTGATGCATCGCCGCCACCCTATGGTGGACGGATAAAGCGTCGTCCACCCTACGACTGATGGCTGCAGCACCTTTGTGGGAGCGCGCCATGCGCGCGAAATCACGAGCATGGCCCGTTCCCACAGGCCGTACGGTGGATCGCATTCTAGTGATACAGCGCTGCAACGGTTCAATGGTGGACGGATAAAGCGTCGTCCACCCTACGACGGATGGTTGCACCACCTTTGTGGGAGCGCGCCATGCGCGCGAAATCACGGGCATGGCCCGTTCCCACAGACCGTGCGGTGGATCGCGTTCTAGTGATGCATCGCCGCCACCAACCAATGGTGGACGGATAAAGCGTCGTCCACCCTACGACGGATAGATGCAGCGCCTTTGTGGGAGCGCGCCATGCGCGCGAAATCACGGGCATGGCCCGTTCCCACAAAGCGTATGGTGGATCGCGTTCTAGTGATGCATCGCCGCTACCACCCAATGGTGGACGGATAAAGCGTCGTCCACCCTACGACTGACGGTTGCAGCGCCTTTGTGGGAGCGCGCCATGCGCGCGAAATCACGGGCATGGCCCGTTCCCACGAAGCATATGGTGGATCGCGTGCTAGTGATGCAGCGCCTCTACCACCCAATGGTGGACGGATAAGGCGTCGTCCACCCTACGTGCTGCATCAGTGATTCACATAGAGCAGAAACAGCAGGTACAACCCGAAGCCTGTGACTGGCAGCAAATGCCACAGGTTGGACAGCCAGGGCGCCGTGTTCAGGTAGCCGACGATCAGCAGGCACGCGGTAAAGATCGAGACAGCTGGTAGCAGAAGCATCAGGCTCGCCAGCAGGCGATCCTGGAAGGGTGTCAGTTCGCTGTTGTTGGCGAGCGCCGCGGCGGAAAAGACCACGATCAGGCCCTGCAGGCCTGCGAAGAACAACTGGCCAATCACGCCGATGATCAATGCCGTGAGCGACATGGGCTCGCTTCCTTTCATTCAACCGGTTGCAGGTTGCCCAGCAGTTTGCCAGTGAGTGCATGCAGCTGCTGTTTTTCCTCGTCACTGAGGGCAGCCAGAACGCGCTGCAGGTTATCGACGTGGGCACCGAGCATGCTGTCGATCAGTTCAAAACCTGCCGGCGTCAGCGCCACCAGAATGCCGCGACGGTCACTGGGGTGGCGGCGGCGTTCGATCAGCCCGGCCTTTTCCAGGCGGTCGATGCGGCTGGTCATGCCGCCCGAGGAAATCATCGCACTCTCGTACAGCGCTGTGGGCATCAGCGCGTAGGGTTCGCCTGATCGGCGCAGGGTGGCGAGCAGGTCGAACTCACCGGCCTGCAGGCCGTGCGCGGCGAAGAACGGCAGCAGGTGATCACGGCTGATCACCTGGGACAGTTCACCCAGCCGACCGATCACCGCCATGGAGAACCCGTCCAGATCCGGGCGTTGCTGTTGCCACTGCGCGGCGGCCAGTTGTGCACGATCTTGCATGTCGCCCTCGATTTATCTTGCCATCAAGATACTTTTCAAAAAGAATGTTGCCATCTTAACGTATTCATCGGATGAGGCCAGCCATGTCACCTGCCAATTCACGCCCCCTGCTGGCACTCTTGCTGCTACTCGCCATCGGTGCACTGATGGGGCTGACCAGCAATCTGGTGAAATTGGCCAGTGCGGCGGGCTGGGCACCGGTGGCCTATCTGTTGTGGAGCCTGCTGGGTGGTGGCCTGCTGTTGCTGGTGTTCACCCGCCTGCGTGGCGAAGCGCCCGGCCTGACCCCTCGCCTGCAACGCTACTACCTGGCCTCGGGCCTGCTCAGCATCGCCCTGCCCAATGGCCTGCTGTTCAGTTCGATTCCCCACGTCGGTGCCGGCTTCGCCTCCATGTGCCTGGCGTTTCCGCCGCTGATCACCTACCTGCTGGCTCTGGCGCTGCGCATGGAGCCGCTGAGCCGCGTGCGCCTGCTGGGTATCTGCATTGGTCTGGGCGGCAGCCTGTTGCTGGCTTTGGACAAGCTGCACAGTGGCGATAGTCCGCTGCTATGGATAGTCGCCGCGCTTGCCGTGCCGGTGTTTCTGGGCCTGGGCAATATCTACCGTTCGCGCTACTGGCCAACGGGTGCCAGCCCCCTGTCGCTGGCGCCCGGCATGTTGCTCGGCGGCGCCCTGCTCCTGCTGCCGCTGGCACTGTTCGACGTCAGGCTCGCCCCCACCCTGGACAGCGGCCTGGCGATCACCCTGCTGCTGGTGCAGATGGCATTGTTCGCCATCGTCTACGCGCTGTATTTCGTGCTGCAGAAGCTCGCTGGCGCGGTGTATCTCAGCCAGATCGGCTCGGTGGCGGCAATGCTGGGCGCGGCCATGGCGGTGACGCTGCTGGACGAGCGCGGCAGCCTGAACATGCTGCTGGCGGCGCTGTGCATCGTCGGTGGCGTGCTGCTGGTGGCCTGGCGTGGTGCCCAGGAGAACAAACGATGAAACGCCAGTCGCTGCTGCTGATCGCTATCGTGCTGCTCGGCCTCAACTTGCGCCCGGTACTGGCGGCGGTGGGCCCGCTGCTCGACCGCATCCAGCTCGACAGCGGCCTGGGCCATATTGGTGCCAGCCTGTTGACCAGCCTGCCCATCGTCATCATGGGCCTCGGTGCACTGGCGGCCAGCACCCTGCGCCGCTACTTCGGCGAGCGCACTGGCATCTTCCTCGGCGTGCTGCTGATCGCCCTGGCCTGCCTGGCACGCGGGCTGCTGCCCGAGGCAACGCCACTGATCGTCAGCGCATTGCTGGCCGGCGCCGGTATCGCCTTCGTGCAGGCGTTATTGCCCGGGTTGATCAAGGCGCGCTTCGCCGCGGACAGCGGCCGCCTGATCGGTTTCTACAGTTGCGCGATCATGGGCGGTGCGGCCTTCGGTGCGGCGCTCACCCCCTTGCTGGCGCAATGGCTGGGGTGGTCCTGGGCACTGGCGGCCTGGGCACTGCCTGCCCTGGCAGCCGCCGCGCTGTGGTGGCGCGCCGCACCGGGCGAAGCGCCTGCGACAACGGCCGACCTGCCGCATCTGGATCTCTGGCGCTCGCCACGCGCCTGGCTGCTGCTGAGTTTCTTCGGGGTGGGCACCGCTGGCTACACCCTGGTACTGGCCTGGTTGCCGCCCTACTACACCGCCCTGGGGTGGAGCGCCCAATCCAGCGGCCTGCTGCTGGCTGCACTGACACTCTGCGAGGTGACCGCCGGGCTACTGGCATCGAGCCTGCTGGCGCGCTTCGCGGACCGCCGCATTCTGCTCGGCGTGGTGCTGGCATCACTGCTGGCGGGGCTGCTTGGTTTGCTGATCGCGCCGCTGCAGTGGGTCGTGCCGATCTGCATCCTCGTGGGCATCGGCATCGGCGCGCTGTTCCCGCTGTCACTGGTGGTGGCCCAGGATCATCTCGACGACCCACGCCAGACCGGCGATCTGCTGGCCTTCGTGCAGGGCGGCGGCTACCTGATCGCCGCTTGCGCCCCACTGCTGGCGGGCCTGCTGCGCCAGTACACCGACGACCTGCGCCTGAGCTGGCTGGCCATGGCCGTCGCCACTCTGGCGCTGATGGTCATGGCCGCGCGGTTCAAGCCGGGTAGCGGGCACTTCCGCACGCGAACCGGCTGAGGTGGTCAGGCGTGTCGGTCACGCAGATACGCAGTGACCGATGCTTCGTCGCCGGCGAACTCGATTCGCTCGGCCTTGCTGTCACGCTGATAGGCGTACATCGGGTCGTAATATTCGCGCAGCAGGCCTTCGATCCAGCCGCGGTGCAGGTCAACCTTGCCGCTGCGCTGCTGCTCGGCCAGCGCGGCCTGCATGATCGCCAGAAGACGCTGGTGACGCTCGCCCCCCAGACGTTTGTGGATGTTGTTCAAGCTCTGCAAAAGGCGCTCGGCGAACATGTCGAAGCCCTGCTGCGCTCCGTGCACGCGAATGAACTCGGCGCAAAGATCGACCACGTAATCGCGCTGAATGCGCTCGACACGGTTGTCGAAACAGTCCTCTAGCCAGACCAGCGGATAACCCTGCATGCCCTGGTACAGCCCCAGCGGCACATTGCAGCTGCCGACGATACGGCCTTCATCCTCGACCACGAATTGCTCGATACCCGCTGCGCGCTTTCTGAGGATGTCGACGGCCAGAGCGTTCTCGAAATCGATCTGCGCAGGCTGAGCGGTGGCGCGCTTGCCGAAGCTGGAGCCACGATGATTGGCATGGCCTTCCAGATCCAGCGCATTGGGCAATTGCACCAGCACGTCGGTCTTGCCGGTGCCAGTCATGCCGCCAAGCATGACGAACTGGCATTGCGCCACCGCCTGCTCGAGGGTTTCCAGCAGAAAGGTGCGCATGGCCTTGTAGCCACCCACCACCCGCGGATAATCGATGCCGGCTTCTTTGAGCCATTGCTGGACGATCTGCGAGCGCAGCCCGCCGCGGAAGCAGTACAGGTAACCCTGCGGGTTGGCCCGCGCGAACGCTGCCCAGGCCTCGACACGCTCGGCCTTGGTCTGGCCGCCAACCAGTTGGTGGCCCAGCTTGATGGCGGCTTCTTGGCCGTGCTGCTTGTAGCAGGTGCCGACTTTCTGCCGCTCCAGATCGGTCATCAGAGGCAGGTTGAGCACACCGGGAAAGGCACCTTTGACGAACTCCACCGGCGCACGGGTATCCATCATCGGTACATCGGTGAGAAACAGCTCGCGGTAGTTGTGGGCGTCGTCACGCATCAGAACACCTCTACCGCGTGACGCTGTCGCTCGACCAGCACACCGATGGGCGCCAGCTCCAGCCCCAGCTCAGCGGCGAGCGCAAGGAACTCGGCACCGCTCTGCTCGCTGACGGCGATCAACAGACCGCCGCTGGTCTGCGGATCACAGAGCAGGTCGCGCTGCTCGTCACTGAGCGCCTCGATACGCTCGCCATAACTGTCGAAGTTGCGCAGCGTGCCGCCCGGTACACAGCCCTCGGCAAGGTAGTGCTCGACGCCCGGCAGGCGCGGCACGGCGGCGTAGTCCAGGCGCGCGCTGAGCCCCGATCCGTCCGCCATTTCCACCAGGTGGCCGAGCAGGCCGAAACCGGTCACGTCGGTCATCGCGGTGACGCCTTCGAGCTTGCCGAAACGGCTGCCCGGCTTGTTCAGGGTGCACATCCAGTCACGGGCCAGGCCGACGTCTTCGGCGCGTAGCTTGGCCCTTTTCTCGGCCGTGGTGAGGATGCCGATACCCAATGGCTTGGTCAGATACAGGGTGTCGCCGACCTGGGCGGTGTCGTTGCGCTTCATGTGGCGCTTGTTCACCACACCGGTCACCGCTAGCCCGAAGATCGGCTCCGGCGCATCGATGGAATGCCCACCGGCCAGCGGGATGCCGGCGGCATCGCAGACGGCGCGACCACCGCGGATCACTTCACATGCGACCTCCGGTGGCAGCAGGTTGACCGGCCAGCCGAGAATGGCGATGGCCATCAGCGGGTCGCCGCCCATGGCGTAGACATCACTGATGGCGTTGGTGGCCGCGATGCGGCCGAAGTCGAACGGGTCGTCGACGATCGGCATGAAGAAATCGGTGGTCGAGACCACGCCTCGCTCTTCGTCCAGCGCATACACCGCGGCGTCATCACGGGAGGCATTGCCCACCCATAGATTGGGGTCGAGATTCTGGGCGCCGCTGCCTGCGAGGATCACCTCCAGTACCTTGGGGGAAATCTTGCAGCCGCAACCGGCACCATGGCTGTACTGGGTCAGGCGGATCGGCTCACTCATGAAGATACCTCGCACGTGAAGAGGGGCGAATTCTACCAGCCCGGGGGCGCCGTCGCGGAGCAAAGGAACGAGTCGAGCCGCTCCTGGCCTCTTGCAGGCTGCCGCCCGGCGCGCTTTGCAAGCCACTGCAGTGAGCAACGCCTCACCGACTGTCTATGCTCCAGATACATGCCGAAGCGCCTGCATACTGGAGGATGACATGACCGACAACAAAAATGAGACGCGCGCACCTTCGCTGGAAGAACCAAACGATGCGACCCCGCCAAGCAGCACGGCGGCCCGCTGGAAGCTCATCGGCCCCGGCATCGTGGTGGCGGTTACCGGCGTAGGCGCCGGCGACCTCGTGGCGACCCTGATCGCAGGCTCCCGCTTCGGCTATGCACTGCTGTGGGCAGCCATCGTGGGCTGCATCGTGAAGATTGCCCTCGCAGAAGGCTCGGCACGCTACCACCTGGCGACCGGATCAACGATTCTCGAAGGCTGGCGCTCGCTGGGCAAATGGACGTACTGGTACTTCGGTATCTACATAGTGATCTGGGGCTTCGTTTACGGCGGCACGGCGATGAGCGCCACGGCGCTGCCTCTGGCCGCCTTGTTCCCGGACGTGATGCCATTCTGGATGTGGGGAGCGTTATCGGGAATCGCGGGCGCAGTATTCGTCCTGTTCAACCGCTACAGCGCTTTCGAAACGGTCATGAAGCTGTTCATCGGCATCATGTTCGTGGTCGTCGTCGGTCTCGCCATTCTGGTCATGCCGAACCTCGGCCAGGCGCTGACCGGACTGATGCCGACCATTCCCGAAGGCTCGGCGATCTACACGCTCGGCCTCATCGGCGGCGTTGGCGGCACCATTACCATGGCGTCCTACGGCTACTGGGTACAAGCCAAGGGTTGGCGTACGCCGGCCTGGATGGGCATGATGCGGCTGGACAACCGCGTAGCCTACATAGCGACCGGTATCTTCGTGATTTCGATGCTGATCGTGGGCGCCGAGCTGCTTTATACCGCACAGGTCACCCTCGCCGGCGGTGACCGCGGCCTGCTCGACCTGGATGAAATCCTGCGTGAGCGCTTCGGCAGCGTGGTGTCCATCCTGTTCCTCGTCGGCTTCGCCGCGACCACCTTCTCCTCGATCCTGGGTGTGTGGCATGGTGTGTCGCTACTGTTCGCCGACTTCGTACGCCAGGTTCAGGGCGGCGAGCAGGCCAAGGGTGCGCAGCAGGACCTGGAAAGAACTCCTGCCTTCCGCTTCTACGTGCTATGGCTGACCTTCCCGCCGATGATACTGCTCACTCTGGGCCGGCCATTCGGCCTTGTGATCGCCTACGGCGCCTTCGGCGCGTTCTTCATGCCGTTCCTGGCACTCACGCTGATCTGGCTGCTCAACTCGAAACGGGTCCCGATGGAGTGGCGATCGGGCTGGCTGTCCAACGGCCTGCTGGGCATCGCCGCCGCACTGTTCGTGGTGCTCTGTCTGAACGAACTGATCCGACTGATCGGCTAAGCCCGCGAGGTCGCCCCTGCGGCGCTCGCCGCGGGCGGCGACTGCCCCTATACTTGCCTCGCGCGTGTCGCGTACAGGCAGCCCCTACGTCCATCCAGCCCCAGCGGAGCGGTTCCAGCGCATCACCGCACAGGCAAGCACGCCGCACACACCCTCTCGTTTTTTCCGCTATTGAACCGGAGAAGTCCCATGCTCAAGCGCACCCTGGCGCTCGCCGCCGGCCTCGCCCTGTCCGTTTCCGCCCTGACCAGCTTCGCAGCCGAAACTCTGCGCGTTTCGGCCATTCCCGATGAGGCGCCGACCGAACTGCTGCGCAAGTTCAAGCCGCTGGGTGCCTATCTGGAGCAGCAATTGGGCATGAAGGTAGAGTTCGTCCCGGTGGCGGACTACCCCGCAGTGGTCGAAGCGCTGGCCACTGATCGCCTCGACCTGGCCTGGCTGGGCGGCTTCACCTTCGTGCAGGTGCATCTGAAGACCGGCAATGCGATCCCGCTGGTACAGCGCGAGCAGGATGCCCAGTTCACCAGCAAATTCATTACCGCGGACCCGAGCGTGAAGTCTCTGGCTGACCTGAAGGGCAAGACCTTTGCCTTTGGCTCGGTATCGTCCACCTCGGGCAGCCTGATGCCGCGTTACTTCATGCTTCAGGACGGCATCAAGCCAGAAGCCTTTTTCAGCCGAGTCGCCTATTCAGGTGCCCATGACGCCACTGCCGCCTGGGTGCAGGCTGGCAAGGTCGATGCCGGTGTACTCAATGCCAGCGTGTGGGACAAGCTGGTCAACAGTGGCAAGGTCGACGCCAGCAAGGTCAAGGTGTTCGCCACCACGCCGACCTATTTCGACTACAACTGGACGGTACGCGGCACCCTCGACCCGGCGCTGGCCGAGAAGATCAAGCAGGCCTTCCTGGCACTCGATCCGGCCAACCCGGAGCACAAGGCAATTCTCGACCTGCAGGCGGCGAGCCGCTTCATCGACACCAAACCCGAGAACTACAAAGGCATCGAAGAAGCTGCCCGCGCGGCCGACCTGCTGAAATGACCCTGCGGCTGTCCGGCATCGGCCTCACGCACGGCAACGGTGTTCAGGCATTGCACGATCTGCACCTGAACATCGAGCGCGGCGAGCAGGTGGCCATCATAGGTCCGTCCGGTGCCGGTAAGTCCAGCCTGCTCAACCTGCTGGCTACCGCGCTGGCACCTAGCACGGGCGAAGTGCAGGTGCTCGGCGAGCATCCCTGGCGGCTGTCCAGTGGCCAGCGACAACGCCTGCGCGCACGTATCGGGCTGATTCATCAGGCCCCGCCACTGCCCTCGCGTCAGCGGGTGCTCACGGCAGTACTGGCCGGCAAGCTAGGCCAGTGGGGTCTGTTCAAGAGTCTGCTCAATCTGCTGCACCCGCTGGATATTCCAGGCGCCCGTGCCGAGCTGGCCAAGCTGGATCTGGCCGATAAGCTGTTCGCGCGCTGCGGTCAGCTGTCTGGCGGCCAGTTGCAGCGGGTCGGTATTGCCCGGGCGCTGTATCAGGCACCAGCGCTGCTGCTTGCCGACGAACCGGTGTCGGCGATGGATCCACGCTTGGCCGAACACACCCTGTCCCTCCTGTGCAGCCACGCACGGACCCGTCAGGTGACGTTGGTAGCCAGCCTGCATTCGGTCGAACTGGCCCTGGCACATTTCCCGCGGGTGCTTGGCATCCGCGATGGGCAGGTGGTCTTTGACCTGAGTACCGCCGAGGTCGACAGGCAGCGCCTGGATGCCTTGTATGCCAACGATCAGCTCGCCCCGCCAGCCCGCCCGTACAGCGAGCCGTCCACCAGCGCCTGGGCGCCACGATGCTGAGAGGTGATCGACGCGATCCCGCAGCACGTTCACGCCTGCTCCTGAGCCTGCTGGCCATTGCTCTGCTATGGCCGGGCATCAAGCTGGCCGAGCTGGATCTGTCGGTATTGCTGCAGCCGGAGAGCACCCAGTCGATGGGTAATTTTATCGAGGGTTTCTGGCCGCCGGCACACGATGCCGACTTCCTCACGTTGCTGGTGCAAGCCACCCTGCAGACGCTGGCCATTGCCACTGCTGGTATGGCTCTGGCGTTGTTGCTGGCGGTGCCGGCGAGCCTGCTGGCCAGTCGCGCCCTGTCGCTGTCGGCGGCGTCGCGTGGTGGCCTGCCCAGCCTGCTCGGTCAGGGGCTGCGCTGGCCAGTACGCGGCTTGTTGATCATTCTGCGCAGCGTTCCGGAAATTGTCTGGGCATTGCTGTTCGTGCGCGCGGTCGGCCTGGGCCCTACCGCAGGCGTGCTGGCCATCGCGATCACCTATGCGGGCATGCTCGGCAAGGTGTATGCGGAAATATTCGAATCGGTGGATCAACGGCCGATGCATGCCCTGCTGCAATCGGGCAGCGGGCGCCTCGCGGCATTCGCCTACGGGGTGTTACCCAATGCGGCAGCCGAGTTGACCTCTTATACGGTGTACCGCTGGGAATGCGCCGTGCGTGCTTCGGTGGTAATGGGCTTCGTCGGTGCGGGAGGCCTCGGCCAGCAGATCGATCTGTCCATGCGCATGTTCGCCGGTGCTGAAGTCGCCAGCATGCTGCTGACCTTCCTGATGCTGGTGCTGCTGGCCGACCAGCTCAGCCGCCTGCTGCGCGGCAGATTCGCATGAGGCGCCTGGGCAATGGCTTGCTGCTGCTGACCATCACCGCCGCGGTGATCGGCTCCTTCCTCTATCTTGGCCTGGATCTGCTCGGCCTGTTCAGCGGCGACAGCCTGGCGCAGATGGGTAGCTACGTGCTGCGCTTCATGAGCCCGGACCTGAGTAGCGAGCACGTGCAGGCCACCGTCCGAGGCGCCAGGGAAACCTTGGCCATGTCGGCACTCGGCACCCTGCTCGCCGCCGTACTGGGGCTGTCCCTCGCCCTGCCCGCGGCCGGTCGCCTGGGTTGGCTGCTGCAAAGCGTCACGCGCTTGCTACTCAACGCGCTGCGGGCCATTCCGGAGCTGGTCTGGGCCGTTCTGATGGTTCTGGCCGCTGGCCTGGGGCCCAACGCCGGCACCCTGGCCCTGGCCCTGCACACCACCGGTGTGCTCGGCAGGCTATTCGCTGAAGCACTGGAAAACACGCCACCGGAACCGGCGGCCGCTATCCGCCTACAGGGCGCAGGGGCCTGGATGGCATTCTGTTATGGGACCCTGCCCTCCCTATGGCCACAGTTGTTGGCGTACACCCTGTATCGCTGGGAAAACAACATCCGTATGGCTGCGGTCATGGGCTTCGTCGGCGCAGGCGGATTAGGCCAGATGCTGTACGTCAGCCTCAGTCTGTTCCAGGAGGCCCAGGCCAGCACCGTGATCCTAGCCATGGTGCTGCTGGTACTCGCCGTCGATGCCTTCAGTGGCTGGACGCGACAACGCTGGGTGCGCAACTAATCTGTGAGTCACACGCTGTCGTCAGTGTCCGATGCCGAACAGCGCTTTTTCATTTCCGAGGTTCCACATGTCGTCACCCCGCGTCGGCTTCGCCTGCCAATACCGCCACCCTGATCGCAGCTTGCCGGCCGGCGAGTTGAAAATCATCGAGGCGGCGTTCAACCCGCGCACCACCACCCTGCGCTGGATGGACAGCGTCGCCCAGGCGGCCGCGCACGCCAAGCTGGTCGAGATCGTCGAGCACAACCTGCAGGCTCAACTGCGTCTGCTCGCCTATGTCGCGAGCCTGCCGAAGCCGTTGCAGATGCTGCGCCTGAGCAGCGACCTGCTGCCGTTCTACAGCCACCCGAAGGTCAGCGCCTTCTATCAGGACCCGACCATCCAGCGGCGCCTGATCGAAGGCTTCGCGGCGATAGGCGATGCCGCCCGCGCGGCGAATATTCGTCTGTCCATGCACCCTGGCCAGTACTGCGTGCTCGGCTCCGACCGCCCGGATGTGGTCGAGAACAGCATCGCCGAGTTCGAGTACCACGCCGACATGATCCGCATGATGGGCTACGGCCGTCAGTTTCAGGATTTCAAATGCAACCTGCACATCGCCGGCAAGCTGGGTGGTGAAGGTACTCGCGCCGTCTGGGCGCGCCTGTCTCAGGAAGCGCGCCACTGCATCACCTTCGAGAACGACGAGAAGACCTACGGCGTCGACGCCTGCCTGGCCCTGGCCGATCTGGCGCCGGTGGTGCTGGACGTGCACCACTGCTGGATCCATGAGGACGACTACATCGACCCGCACGCTGACCGTGTGGCGCGCATCATCGACAGCTGGCGCGGCGTACGGCCGACCATGCACCTCTCGCAGCCACACGAAAGCCTGCAGGAGCTGGGGCTCAGCGCCGAGCGCAAGCTGGAAATGCCCGAGGTGATGAAGGTCGTGCCGAAGCGTGAGCTCTATGGCCACAGCGCGCGCATGTGGAACCAGTGGACGAACGAGTACGTCATGCAATTCCTCGACCGCTTCGACATCATGTTCGAGTCCAAGGACAAGAACGTGGCGACCCTGGAGTTTTACGAGCGGTATCTGAAAGCCGAGTAACCGGAGTGTGCTTGCTTAGCCTGGATCGAGCGTAGCGACACCCGGGAATTTGCCCTGGGTGTCGCTTCGCTCAACGCCAAGCGACGAGTGTCGAGGAAGCGCCGCCCGCACAACGCGAAAGGCCCTGCAGTGCAGGGCCTTTCGTGACAGCGCGCAGGGCTACTTCTTGCCGAGTTTCTTGAGTTCCTCGTCACGCAGTTCGCGGCGCAGGATCTTGCCGACGTTGGTGGTCGGCAGGCTCTCGCGGAACTCGACCTGCTTGGGTCGCTTGTAGCCGGTGAGGTTGTCGTGCATGTGCTGCAGGACTTGCTCCTTGGTCAGGGTCATGCCCGGCTTGACCACTACGAACACCTTGATCGACTCGCCGGAGCGCTCGTCCGGTACGCCGATGGCGGCACACTGCAGTACGCCTGGCAGGGTCACCAGCACTTCTTCCAGCTCGTTCGGGTAGACGTTGAAGCCGGACACCAGAATCATGTCCTTCTTGCGGTCGACGATGCGGATGTAGCCATCGGGCTGGATGATGCCGATGTCACCGGTCTTGAACCAGCCATTGGCGTCGATCACTTCGTCAGTGGCTTCCTGGCGCTGCCAGTAACCCTTCATCACCTGCGGGCCCTTGATGCACAGCTCGCCGGTTTCCCCCAGCGCCAGATCGTTGCCCTGATCGTCGATCACCTTGAACAGGGTCGACGGTGCCGGAATGCCGATGGTGCCCAGCTGGATATTGGTAATCGGGTTCACCGACGCTACCGGGCTGGTTTCCGTCAGGCCGTAACCTTCGCAGATGGCGCAGCCGGTCACCTGTTTCCAGCGCTCGGCAGCCGCTTGCTGCAGCGCCATACCGCCGGACAGGGTGACCTTGAGCCTGGAGAAGTCGAGCTTCTGGAAGCCTTCGTTGTTGCTCAGCGCCACGAACAGGGTGTTGAGGCCGACGAAGCCGCTGAACTTGAACTTGGACAGGTCCTTGATCATGGTCGGCAGATCACGCGGGTTGGTGATCAGCAGGTTGTGGTTGCCACAGTGCATCATCGCCATGCAGTGAAAGGTGAAGGCGTAGATGTGGTACAGCGGCAGCGGCGCCACCAGGATCTCGTTGCCTTCGTTGAGGTTGGAGCCCATCAGCTCGCGGCACTGCAGCATGTTGGCGATCAGGTTGCGGTGGGTGAGCATCGCCCCCTTGGCGACGCCGGTGGTGCCGCCGGTGTATTGCAGCACGGCGACTTCATGGGCGGCGGGGTTGGCTTCGCTGACGGCTTTGCCACGGCCCTGACTCAGGGCGTCGGTGAGTTTGATGGCGGCAGGCAGGCTGTAGGCCGGCACCATCTTCTTCACGTACTTGACCACGGCGTTGACCAGCAGGCGCTTGATTGGCGACAGCATGTCGCCGACCTCGGTGATGATCACCGTCTTCACGCCGGTCTTGGGGACTACCTGCTCGGCCAGATGGGCCATGTTGGCCAGGCAGATCAGCGCCTTGGCGCCGGAATCCTTGAACTGGTGTTCCATCTCACGGGCGGTGTACAGCGGGTTGGTGTTGACCACCACCAGCCCGGCACGCAGCGCGCCGAAAACCACTACCGGGTATTGCAGAACGTTGGGCAGTTGCACGGCGATGCGGTCGCCAGGCTGCAGATCCGTGTGCTGCTGCAGATAGGCAGCGAAGTGACCGGAAAGCTCGAACAGCTCGCCGTAGGTCAGGGTCTTGCCCAGATTGGTGAAAGCGGGCTTGTCGGCGAAACGCTGGCAGGACTGCTTCAGCACCGCCTGAACGTTGGGGTACTGGTCGGGATCGATCTCGGCCGCGATCCCCTCGGGATACTTGTCCGTCCAGAAGTTTTCGGTCATGGACACCCACTCCTAAGCAACTGCTTGTCTTCACCGCGTATGCGGTTGTTTGTTGTATGTATGCCTGCCTGTTCGCCCCTGTGAGGCGCGAAGCGGGCCGAGAGTAGCAGAGTTGCCAGATACCGACCAGAGCTCGAAAAGGCCGGACAGTACTGAAAATGACCATAACAAAACAAACGGTCACAAAACTTTTTCACTCGTGATCGATTGGCAGAAATCATCGAACGGCAGGCAACGCCCATGATAGACGCCTGCAGCTTTTCCTGCCGGACCAGATTGGCAATCGCAGATGTACGTCAAAGAGAAGTGACCGCTGCAGCTCATCGGCCTCGCTCGCACTGCCTGGGGCGAGCGAAGGACACCCGGGACGGGCTCCCGGATGTCATCGCGCAGTCGGGGTTTCAGGAGCCCTTATGGATTGTCGCGCAGCTCGCGCCGCAGGATCTTGCCCACGTTGGTCATCGGCAGCGCGTCCCGGAAGACAATATGCCGAGGTACCTTGTAGCCGGTGAAGTTGTCCTTGCAGTAAGCCTTGAGCTCCTCGGCCGTCAGGCTCTCGTCGCGCTTGACCACGAACAGCTTGACCGCCTCACCGGATTTTTCATCGGGTACGCCAATCGCCGCGCAGCTGGCCACCTTGCTGTGGGCCATCACCACGTCCTCGATCTCGTTGGGGTACACGTTGAAGCCGGAGACGATGATCATGTCCTTCTTGCGGTCGACGATGCTCACGTAGCCGCCTTCATCGATCACCGCGATATCGCCGGACTTGAACCAGCCCTCGCGGTCCAGCACCTCGGCGGTGGCCTCCGGCCGATTCCAGTAGCCCTTCATTACCTGCGGCCCCTTGATGCACAGCTCGCCCCGCTCGCCCAGCGGCAGCTCGTTGCCGTCGTCGTCGATGACCTTGAAGGCCGTGGCCGGCACCGGAATGCCCACCGTGCCAAGCCGTGCATGCTCGCCATAGGGGTTGGCACTGGCGATCGGCGAGGTTTCGGTAAGCCCGTAGCCCTCGACCACCGCGCAGCCGGTCAGGCTCTGCCAGCGCTCGGCAGTGGCCTTGACCAGCGCGGTGCCGCCGGAATTGGTGACCTTGAGGTGGCTGAAGTCGAGCGTCTTGAAATCAGGGTGATCCATCAGCGCCACGAATAGAGTGTTGAGCCCCAGCAGCGCGGAGAAGTCCCATTTGCCCAGCTCCTTGATGAAACCCGGAATGTCCCGGGGGTTGGTGATCAGCACGTTGTGATTGCCGTTGACCATCATGCACATGCAATTAACCGTGAAGGCATAGATGTGATAGAGCGGCAGCGGCGCGATCATCACTTCCTGGCCACGCTTCATCAGCGCAGTGCCGTCAGGCCCGTGCTGGGACATGCAGGCATCGGCCTGCAGCATGTTGGCGATCAGGTTGCCGTGGGTGAGCATGGTGCCCTTGGCCACTCCGGTGGTACCGCCGGTGTATTGCAGTACGGCTATATCGTCATGGGTGGCGGTGACCGGGCGAACCGATAGGCTGGCACCCTCGCGAAGCACCCGCTTGAACGACAGCGCCTGGGGCAGATGGTAGTCGGGCACCATCTTCTTGACCTTCTTTACCACGGTGTTGACCAGCCAGCCCTTGAGCGTGGGCAGCAGGTCCCCCATGCGCGCTTCGATCAGGTACTCGATCTCGCTGTCGGGTAGCACCTCCTGCACCAGCTTGCCGAACATGTTCAGGTACACCAGCGCACGCACGCCGGCATCCTTGAACTGGTGGCGCATCTCCCGGGCGGTATACAACGGGTTGGTGTTGACCACGATCAGCCCGGCGCGCATCGCCCCGAATACGGCGATGGGGTACTGCAGCACGTTGGGCATCTGCACGGCGATGCGATCCCCCGGCTCGAGGTCGGTGTGCTGCTGCAGGTAGGCGGCGAAAGCACCGGAAAGCCTGTCCAGCTCGCCATAGCTCAGGGTTCTGCCCAGGTTGCTGAAGGCGGGCCGGTCCGCGAAGGCCCTGCAGGAGCGCTCGAACACCTCGAGCACCGACCCGTAGGCGTTCATGTCGATATCGTTGGGCACGCCAGCGGCGCGTTTATCGTTCCAGAAATCAGGCTGCATTGTTGTTGTCCTCATTTCCCTGAATATCATTGAGCCTCAGAGAACTTAGCAGCCGACCAGCTACTCGCAAACCTACAATCAATACCGTGAATTTCAGCACCTGCACGGTCTACAATGCACGCCACCCGCAGGCTCAAGGAATTGCCATGCAGCACCACACCTTCTGGCTCGACAGCAGTGATGGCGTACCTCTGTACGTCAACCACTGGCGTGCCGAAGGCGCGCCCAGGGCGGTGGTGATGCTCGCCCATGGCATGGCCGAACACAGCGGCCGTTATGCCCGTTTTGGCCAGGCACTGGTCGCGGCCGGTTTCGAACTCTACGCCCACGATCAGCGCGGCCATGGGCAGACGGCGCAGCATGGCAGCCTGGGTCACTACGCGGATCGGGATGGCTGGGCACGGGTGGTCGGCGATCTCTCGACGCTCAATCACCATATTCGTCAGCAGTGCCCGCAGACGCCCATCTTCCTGTTCGGCCACAGCATGGGCAGCTACATCGCCATGGCTTATCTGATGCACCAGAGCAGCGGTGTGCAAGGGGCGATTCTCAGTGGCTCCAACTACCAGCCATTGCGCCTCTACACGTCTGCCACGCTGATTGCCCGCTTCGAGCGCTGGCGCCAAGGCAAGAACGGCCGCAGTGCGCTGATCCACTGGCTGTCGTTCGGCGCCTTCAACAGGGCCTGCAAACCTGCCCGTACCGCTTTCGACTGGCTCAGCCGTGACCCGGCAGAGGTCGACCGCTACATCGCCGACCCGCTGTGCGGATTCCGTTGCAGCAACCAGTTGTGGCTCGATCTGCTCGAGGGCCTGCAGCGGATCACGCCGAGCGCCAACCTGAAACAGATCGACCCGAGGCTGCCGCTGCTGATCATCGGCGGTGACCACGACCCGGTCAGCCAGGGCCAGCGCCTGCAAGACCTGGCCGACGCCCTGAGCCGCTCGGGGCATGCCCGTACCACACTCAAACGCTACCCCCAGGCCCGCCACGAGCTGCTCAACGAGCTCAATCGTGACGAGGTCACCCGCGACCTGATCGACTGGCTGGAACAAACGCTCGAGCAGCCCCAGCAGCGACCCTTACATCCTCAGGAACCCACTCCATGACACAGAGCAGCAACACCCCTTACGAAGATCTCGACGTCGGCCAGACCGCCACTTACAGCAAGACCGTTGAAGAGCGCGACATCCTGCTGTTCGCCGCCGTTTCCGGCGACCACAACCCGGTGCATCTGGATGCCGAATACGCAGCCACCACCCTGTTCAAGGAGCGCATCGCCCACGGCATGTTCAGTGGCGCGCTGATCAGCGCCGCGGTGGCCTGCACCCTGCCCGGCCCTGGCACCATCTACGTCAGCCAGCAGATGACCTTTCAGAAGCCGGTGAAACTGGGCGACACCCTCACCGTGCGCCTGGAAATTCTCGAAAAGCGCCCCAAATTTCGCGTGCTGATCGCCACCCGCGTGTTCAACCAGAACGATGAACTGGTGGTCGATGGCGAGGCTGAAATCATTGCGCCACGCAAAGCGCTTACTGTAGAGCTGGCGACCCTGCCGCCGATCACTATTGGCTAGCAGGCTGTTGAAACTACCTGCGTTGCCATCGCAGCGTTAAAAACAGGCGCAAAATGCTCATGTACTAATCGTACGGTCGAGCGCGACCCCGGTCGCTTTTTCGCCTGTTTGTGCGGGGCCGCCATCGGTATTGCGCTGGCGGCCTCGCTTACGTTTTTCAAGCGCCTGCTTGTTCATATCCTGCGCAGGTCAGCCGATCTGCGCCCACGCATCTCTCTGGAGCACACCATGTCCCTGTCCATGCACAGCATCTCGATTCCGGTCTTCACCCGCCAACTGAACAACCTGTCGACCATCCTGGGTATCGCTGCGGCCAACGCCGAAACCCGCAAGATCGAGCAAGGCGTCTTTCTCAACGCACGTCTGGCCCCTGATATGTTCCCGCTCAGCCGCCAGGTGCAGATCGCCTGCGATACCGCGAAAAGCGGTGCGGCCCTGCTGGCCGGTGTAGAAGCCCCGAGCCACGCCGATGACGAAACCAGCATCGCCGAATTGCAGGCGCGCATCGCCAAGGTGCTGGAGTTCGTGGGAAGCATCAGCGCCGCGCAGCTCGACGGCAGCGAAGACCGCACCGTAACCCTCAAACGTCGTGACAAGGAGACCCATTTCCAGGGTCAGGCCTTCCTGCTCGATCACGTACTGCCGAACTTCTACTTCCACCTGACCACCACCTACGCGATCCTGCGCCACAACGGTGTCGATATCGGCAAGCGCGACTTCCTCGGCACCCGCTGAGCGAGTCGTATCGAAGCGCCCTGGCAAAGCGCTTTGCGTACGGACCGGTGACCGTCTTGGTGCATGGCCCTTTCGCCACGCACCAAGCCGAGTCAAAACTGTTTACACCTCACAAATAAAATCCTCATAAACGCCCGAAAAGCGCATTTCCTTGTGCAACCCGCACAACCGGCACTGTACGACCCGCCAAACCGATCGGTTGGCACGTCGCCTGCTATAGCCATGCCTTCTCTCACTCCGTGGAGCCAGGCAATGACGCACCCCACCACCGACAGCGACTACCCTCTGAGCGAGGTTCCAGCAGGCGCCCGCAAGGGTCTGTTCTCCACCTCGATCATGCTGTTCTCGTTCACCTTCTTCACCGCCACCATGTTCGCTGGCGGCAAGATCGGCATGGCCTTCGATTTCACCACCCTGATCTGGGCAGCCGTCATCGGCAACCTGCTGCTCGGCACCTATGCCGCGATACTGGGCCTGATCGCCTGCCGCAGCGGCCTGAACTCGGTGCTGATGGGCCGTTTCTGCTTCGGCGAGGCGGGCAGCAAGCTGTCCGACGTGCTGCTGGGCTTCACCCAGATCGGCTGGTACGCCTGGGGCACCGCGACGGTCGCCATCGTGCTGGTGAAGATTCTCGGTCTATCGGAAAGCCTGATCATCCCGCTGATGGTGCTGTTCGGCTTCGCCTTCTGCATCACCGCGTTCATCGGCTACAAGGGCCTGGACATCCTCTCGCGGATCTCGGTGCCGGCCATGCTCGCCCTGCTGCTCTGCTCGCTGTGGATCGCCACCGACGACATCGGCGGCCTGAGTGCGCTGATGGCCATCGAGCCGACCCAGAGCATGACCCTGAGCGTGGCCATCACCATGGTCTTCGGCACCTTCGTCAGCGGCGCCACCCAGGCCACCAACTGGACACGCTTCGCCCGCACCGGGCGTATCGCGGTGATCGCCAGCATGGTCGGGTTCTTTCTCGGCAATGGCCTGATGATCGTTGCCGGTGCCTATGGCGCCATCGTCTACCAGCAACCGGACGTCGTCGAAGTGCTGGTCCTGCAGGGGCTGTCGATGGCGGCGGTGGTGATGCTGTTCCTCAACCTGTGGACCACCCAGGACAACACCATCTACAACTTCGCCGCAGCCGGCTGCAACCTGCTGCGCACCGGGCGCCGCAAAACGGTGACCGTGGTCGGCGCCGGGATCGGCACGCTGCTGGCCATCGGCGGCATGTACGAGATGCTGATCCCTTTTCTGATCCTGCTCGGCTCGATCATCCCGCCGATTGGCGGGGTGATCATGGCGGACTACTTCTACGGCCATAAAGGCAAGTACCCATTGCTCGCCGAGACCCGCCTGCCGGCGTTCAACTGGGTCGGCCTGGGCGCCTATGCCGTCGGTTCGCTGTGCGCCTACTTCTCGCCCTGGGTCGCGCCGCTGGTCGGCATCGCCGTCGCCGCGTTGGTGTACGTCAGCCTGTTCGAGGCGAAGAAACTGCTCGCCGCCCGCGCTCAGGTCGCTCGCGCATGAGCCTGAGCGTCGCCGATGTACTCGCCCTGCCCGGCCTGCATGACCTGCGCCTGCGCGCGGGCCAGACAGCACTGGGCAACCCGGTGCGTTGGCCTTACGTAGCGGAGAATGCGGAGATCGCCGACTGGGTGATGGGCGGCGAACTGGTTTTCGTCACCGGGATCAACCACCCCCGCGATGAGGCCAACCTGCTGCTTCTGGTACGCCAGGCAGTCGAGCGGGCTACGGCCGGCCTGGTGATTCTTACCGGTGCCGAGTACATCCAGAGCATCCCGGCAACGGTGGTGGCCGAAGCCGATCGCCTCGGCTTGCCACTGCTGGAGCAGCCCTACCAGTTGAAGATGGTGGTGGTGACCCAGGCCATCGGTACCGCGCTGGTCCAGCAACAGATGCTCGGCAGCTCGCGTCAGCACGTACTGGAGCAATTGCTGGAAGGTGACTATCAATCCCTGGAGATCCTGCTGCAGCGCGCCGCGAGCCTCGACCTGCCGCTGGGCGTGCCACGCCAGATCGCGCTGCTGCGCCTGCAGAACGGCGAGCGCCTGTTCGACGGCGAGGCTGCCGACAGCGGTGAACGCCTGCTGCGCGACAACCGCCAGTGCCTGCAGCAACGCCTGGAACAGTGCCTGCAGCGCCTCGGCGACGCCCTGCCGCTGATCAGCCAGGGCGAGCACTGGATCGCCCTGCTGCCCTGCACCAGCAGCCAGGACGAGCAACGCAACCGCAAGCTGCTGACCGAGCTGCTCGGCGAACTGGACGAACGTCTGCAGCCGCAACACGCGGTTCTCGGCCTCAGCAGTGGCAGCCATCCCCCCGAGCGCTTCGCCCGGGCCCTCGGTCAGGCGCGCCAGGCACTGGTCGCCGCCCAGGCCTTCCCGGAGCGGCTGGGGCTGTGCAGCTTCAACGAGCTGGGCGTGATCGAACTGCTCGCCGCGATCCGCGACCGCAGCCTGCTGGAACGCTTCGTCGAGCGTACGCTGGGGCCACTGATCGGCGATGATTCACGCCACGAGCCGGTGCTCATGCCAACGCTCGAAGCCTGGTTCTTCGAGAACGCCAACCTGGCCCTGGCCGCACAACGCCTGGGCGTGCACCGCAACACCCTGAGCTACCGTGTACAGCGTATCGAAGCGCTGACTGGCTGCTCGTTCGATGATCCGCACGACCGGCTGAATATCAGCATCGCCCTGCTGATTCGCCGCCTGTCGTCTCATAGCCTGCCAAGGAGTACCCCATGAACATCGTCAACGCCCGCCTGCGTGGCCGCGAAGGTCTTTTCCACATCGCGCTGGACGGCTCACAGATTGCCGCCATCACCGCACAGCCGGCTGCAGTCAATGCGACCGAAGGCGACCTCGACGCAGCCAGCAACCTGGTGATCGCCCCTTTCATCGAACCGCATATCCACCTGGACGCGACCCTGACCGCCGGTGAGCCGAGCTGGAACATGAGCGGCACGTTGTTCGAAGGCATCGAACGCTGGGCCGAGCGCAAGGCCCTGGTCACCCACGAGGACACCAAGACCCGCGCCAAGAAGACCATCGACATGCTGGTCGACCACGGCATCCAGCACGTGCGCACCCACGTCGACGTCACCGACCCGACCCTGGCCGCGCTGAAAGCGATGGTCGAAGTGCGCGAGGAAACCCGCCACTTGATCGACCTGCAGATCGTCGCCTTCCCCCAGGAGGGCATCGAGTCCTACGCCAATGGCCGCGCGCTCATGGAGCAGGCCGTGGAGCTGGGCGCCGACGTGGTCGGTGGCATTCCGCATTTCGAGAACACCCGCGACCAGGGCGTGTCGTCGATCAAGTTCCTGATGGACCTGGCCGAACGCACGGGCTGCCTGGTGGACGTGCACTGCGACGAAACCGACGACCCGCAATCGCGCTTTCTCGAAGTACTGGCCGAAGAAGCCCGCGTGCGCGGCATGGGCGCGCGCGTCACCGCCAGCCATACCACCGCCATGGGCTCCTACGACAACGCTTACTGTTCCAAACTGTTCCGCCTGCTGAAGATGTCAGGGATCAACTTCATCTCCTGCCCGACCGAAAGCATTCATCTGCAGGGCCGCTTCGATACCTACCCGAAACGCCGTGGCCTGACCCGCGTGGCCGAGATCGACCGCGCCGGGATGAACGTGTGCTTCGGCCAGGACTCCATCGTCGACCCCTGGTACCCGCTGGGTAACGGCAACATCCTGCGCATCCTTGAAGCCGGCCTGCATATCTGCCACATGCTGGGCTACGAAGACCTCAAGCGCAGCCTGGACCTGATCACCGACAACAGCGCCCGCACCCTGCACCTGGGTGAGCGCTACGGCATCGAAGTGGGTCGCCCGGCCAACCTGCTGATTCTTTCGGCCCCCGACGATTACGAGATGATTCGCACCCAGGGCCATGCCCTGGTATCGGTACGCCACGGCGAAGTGCTGATGCGCAGAACCCCGGCGAGCGTGCAGCGCGGTTGAACATCGCACGCGTACCGGATCGCCAGACGCTGCATTCGTAGGCGCCCCGACCCCGGGGCGAATCGTGGGCAAAACTCGATATCGGTGTTGCCCGAACTACTCGCCGCGGGGCGCGGCTACACGAATGCGGCATTTCCCACCGACAGTAGGAGCGTCGCCCCCGGCGCGAAAACGATTGCGGCCGCTCTGCAACACTCCAGTCGGGCTAAGGAAGCGGTCATTCCACCCGCACGCTGGCGGTCATGCCGGCACTCAACTGGACGTTTTCGGGCATGCCGTCGAGCTTGATGCGTACCGGGATGCGCTGGGCCAGGCGCACCCAATTGAAGGTTGGTTCGACATTGGCCAGCAACTGGCCGTCCGGGCTGGCGTTGCGGTCGGTGATGCCGCGGCTGATGCTTTCCACTTCACCACGGATCTCCTGTTCGCCGCCCATCAACCAGACCTCGACCGGCGCACCGACCTGAATGCGCGGCAACTTGGTTTCCTCGAAATACGCCTGCACGTAGAACGAGTTGGTATCCACCAGCGCCATCACCGACTGGCCCGCCGTCACGTAGTTGCCCTGCGCCAGCACCAGGTTGGTGACCTGACCGTCACGGGGCGCGCGCACTTCACTGCGCGCCAGGTTGAGCTGGGCGATACGCAGGTCGGCCTGGGCCTCGCGGAATTCGCTGCGCGCCATCTCGGCGTTGATCTGCGCGTTCTCGCGCAGTTCCGCGCTGATCGCCTGGGAGCCCAGGCGCGCGCGGCGGGAGGCTTCGTGTTCACGCAGGCTGAGCTGCTGCTTGCGGATATCCACCACGGCCTGAGCCTTTTCCACCGCGGCCTGGTAGCGGTCACGGTCGATGCTCATCAGCAGATCGCCCGCCTTCACCTGCTGGTTGTCGCGCACCTCGAGCTCGACCACCCAGCCCGATACGTCCGGCGCGATGGTCACCACGTCGGCACGTACCCGGGCATCGCGGGTCCACGGCGAATACATGTAGTGCTGCCAGATCCAGGAGCCGGCGAGAACCGCCGCAACCACCATGGCCAGGGTAATGCCGACGCGAATCGTCGAACGCATGTCGTTTCTCCTCAAGTTCCCAGAACGGCGATGATTGCCGCCAGGACACAGACGAACAGGGCGCAATCGAACAGGGCTTCGTGCCAGATCCATTGCGCCAATCCCACGCGCTGCAGCCCCATGCGCAATACGCCGGTGAGCAGCAACGCCAATACCGCATAGGCCGCCATGGGGCTCAGCAATACGCCGCCCAGCGACCATTCATGCAAGCCCATGGGCTTCTCCTCTCAGGTGGCACCAGTGGCGCCAGCCGCTTCGCAATTGCAGCAGTGCAGCCTCGGCCAAGCGTTTATCGACACTGGGCGCACAGGCGCGCAGGGCATCCTGCAGATCCGCCACGGGGCCGTTCAGGTCATCCTCGCGGCCCGGTGCAGGGCCGCGCTCCAGCACATCATCGAGACGCCGCAGAAAACGGCGCTGGGAGCGGGCCAGTTCGGGATCGGCATTGGCCAAGCAGGCGCGCAGGTGCAACAGTTCGTCACCCAGATCGAGACCGGCCACGCCGTCGTCCCAGCGGCTGCGCGCCTGATCCGGCCGCGCCGGATAATGCCGGGCGAGCTGCAGCAAGCGGTCGGCCATGCGCCCACCGAACCAGTTTTCCGCACGGCCCAGCTCGCGACGGGTCAGGCGGCCGAGATCCACCAGAATCGCATGCATCAGGCGCCGGCCATGCCACACCGGATTGCGCAGCACCACCAGACGGAACGCCAGCACGGCGATGCCGACGCCCAGGAGCATGCCCGGCGCCTCGTTGAGAAAGAACTCGACGTTGTAACCGACACCCGGTGCGGGCAGGCAAAGCACGATGAAGTGCAGGCAGAACGCTGTCGATGTGGCTGCCATCGGCGGCTTCGCCATTCCCAGTACACCAAAGAACAAAGGCACGCCGAGCACCAGGCAGAGCATGACGAACCCGTCGATCTGCGGCATCAGGATCTGCCCGACGAAGAACGCCACCGGCAGCGCATAAAGGATGCCGCGCAGGAACATCATGCCGATCTGCGGCGCCGCTTCGAGCCGGGCGAACAGGCTGCAGACCACGCAGGCCAGCAGCATGGCGCCGGTGGCATGGGTCCAGGCGGTGGCCAGCCAGAAGCTCGCCAGCGTGAGAAACGCGAGGGCGCTGCGCGAGCCATACACCAGGGCACTCTGCCAATCGTAATGCCAGGACAGCGCACGCGGTGCATCGGCAGGCGCCCTGCCCTGTTCGACGGCGAGCAGGGCCCGGCTGGCCTCCTCGATGCGCAGCAGCAACACCGCCATGCGCTCCAGGCACAGTTGCTGGCCGCTGTTCAATTCATCGTCCTGCGCGGCCTGGCGCAGGCGTTCTATCAGTACCGGCAGATCGCCCTGGGCCTGCTGCAAGCGCTCGTCCACCTCTTGCAGCCACGGGGCGACTGCTTCGGCTTCGCTGCTGCTCAACTGCCGCCATTGCCGTGCCACACCACGGGCCAAACGCAGCACGCCAAGCAGGTCGCGACTGAGCACGCGCAGGGCAATGGCGCGCTGGCGGCCGCGCTCCCCTTCGAACCAGGCGTGCTCACGCTGGGCGTCCACGGCGACGATACGGGCCAGTGCTTCCAGCAGCCCCTGACGTGCCTCTGCCTCGCCGGTCAACGCTTGACGCGCGGCCTTGATGCCGGTCTGCCAGGCATCTCGCGCTTGCTGCGCCAGCTGGCGCTCGACCCGCTGCGGCCACAGCAAGGCGCTGCTGAGCGTGGCGCAGACGATGCCCAGGCAGATCTCCGTGGAACGGGCAATGGCCTCGTCGAAGATCACATGAGGCTTGCCGATGGCCGGCAGGCCGATGATCGCCACCGTGTAGCCGGCGAGCACGAAGGCATAGGACCAGGCGCTGCGCAGCATGGTCGAAGCTGCCGTGCACATCCCCAGCCACAACGCGAAGGCGAGCAGGAACAGCAGTGGGGTCTGGGCGAACAGCGCCATCATCACCACCGCCATGAAGGTCCCGACCAGGGTGCCGAGCAGCCGCGCCAGGCCCTTCTGCACCACCATGCCGGACAATGGCTGGGCGACGATGAAGGCGGTCATCAATGCCCACTGCGGCTGTTCCAGCCCCAAACGCAACGCGAGCCAGAGCGCCAGACCGCCACCGAGCAGGGTCTTGATCGCGAACTGAATGGCTTGCGGGCTTGGCGCGATGAACGCCAGCAGGGAATCACGCACGATGGTTACCTGACACGCTGGTTACCTGAAAAGCGGCACTTGTCTGAACATAGCCGTAGCGAAACGGTTCCGCCTCCGTGCAGAAAGGCAAATTATTAGCTAGCTAACTATATGCTGTCCAGAGGGCTGTCTCGCTTTCACCTGCGCTCGCCTGAAAAAATGCGCACGAAAAAAAGGGCGACCGAAGTCGCCCCAATGCCTTGCGTGCTCGTGAATCCGGATTCAGCGCGGCTTTTTCTTGCTCGCGTCTCTCCAGATGAAATACGTGAACCCGGCGCAGAACAGGACCATCAGTCCCACGGTGCCGATACCGGCGAGAACCACCACGTCGACGAACATGTTGCCTCCTGCATCCGTTGCTCGGGTATGGGGCTACGTTAACAGCGCAGCGCCTGAGGCCATTGATCCAGATCAAGGGCAGCGCTGCGCCGGCTGCAAACGGCTGGCAGCAGGTGATCTGGGTCAACGGGAGGCTGCGCGCAGCCACGAGCGGGATGCGCGACGGGAAATCAGCAGAGCAAGGCAGGCGACACCCGCATGCGGCGCGGCGAACCGTCAGCGCTTCTTCGGCTTGCCCTTGGACTTCTTCTTGCCTTTGGGCATCGGCAGAGCCTGCTCGAAGGCATTGCGCATCTCTTCGAGCTTTTTGTCGCGCAGGTCATGGATGCGCTTGTCGCGCTCGGCGGTGAAGTCGATCAGTTTCACATCGTTGCTCATAGCGGCGCCCGGATCAGACGAAACGTAAGGTTCAGGCGTGGCGCGCACGGCTTGCGCGTTTTCGCCACCTGATGCTGCCAATGATGCTGGGTCTGGCCGCCCATGACCAGTAGCGAGCCATGCGCCAGCGTAAGTGAATGTTCGATGCGGTTGTGGCCCTTGCGGCGCAGATCGAAGCGGCGCTCGCCTCCCAGGCTCAGGGACACCACCAGCGGTTCATCGCCCAGCTCGCGCTCGTCATCGCTGTGCCAGCCCATGGAATCCTGGCCGTCACGGTAATAGTTGAGCAGCGCACCGTTGAGCGGGCAGCCCAACGCCTCCACCAGACGCTGGCGAATCTCGGCGAGCAGCGGTGTCCAGGGCAGCGGCTGATGGGTCATGCCGGAGTAGCGATAACGCGCGTCGGTGTCGCCGTACCAGGCGGTCAGCCGCGGCACCGGATGACGACGGCCGTAGAGCACGACCTCGGGCTGCTGCCAGGGCGTCTCGCTGACCAGTCGCTCGAGCCAGTGATCCGCCGTAGCGCGGTCGAGCCAGGCAGGCAGATAACGCAGATCTGCATCCGCCAGGTTCAGATCGGGGCTGTCGAACGGATCAGCCGGGGTGGGATCGAAGCCGCTCAAACCTCGACATCCACCCACAGCCCCTGACGAGGCAATTGCTCGATGGCAGGCTCGTCGGCTTCATCGACATCGCCTTCGGCGAGCTCTGCCGCGCTGTAACCACGCCGTTGGCGACGACGCTGTTCTTCACGCAAGCGCTCCTCCACTTCCTGGGGGTGACGTTTGTCGAGACCGACCGCATCCTCCTGGGCCGCCTCGGCGGTGGGGGTTACCGGGGCGATTTCCGGGCGCGGCTTGACCACGTCCTGCTGGGCAGTGACTGGAACCAGGCTGTGGGGAATCGGTGGCAACATGGATGAACTCCCTTTGGAGTCTTGTCGGCAGTCGCATGGGCGACTTTAGCGTACGGTGGCTACACTTTCGACCGGGCATCCGTCAGTAAGTGCCAAATCCACAGCATGCACCTTTGGCCGAGGCCCGGCGTTTCCGGTACCATAGCCGGCTTTTTCACAGGTGGAGACAGGCAGCATGGCGGAGTATCAACCGGGGCAACGCTGGATCAGCGACAGCGAAGCGGAACTGGGCTTGGGAACCATCCTCATGCAGGACGGCCGCATGCTCACCGTGCTCTACCCGGCCACGGGAGAAACCCGCCAGTACGCAACCCGCAATGCGCCACTGACCCGCGTGCGTTTCTCTCCGGGCGACGAGATCACCCACTTCGAAGGCTGGAAGCTGACCGTGCGCGAAGTCGACGATGTCGATGGCCTGCTGGTCTACCACGGTCTCGACGCGCAGAACCAGAACGTCACGCTGCCGGAAACCCAGCTGTCCAACTTCATTCAGTTCCGCCTTGCCAGCGACCGCCTGTTCGCCGGGCAGATCGATCCGCTGCCCTGGTTCTCGCTGCGCTACCGCACCCTGGAATTCACCAGCAAGCAGGTGCAATCCTCGCTGTGGGGCCTGGGCGGCGTGCGTGCACAACCCATCGCCCACCAGTTGCACATCGCCCGTGAAGTCGCCGACCGCATCGCCCCGCGCGTTCTGCTGGCCGACGAAGTGGGCCTGGGCAAGACTATCGAGGCCGGCCTGGTGATCCATCGCCAGCTGCTCTCCGGGCGCGCCAACCGCGTGCTGATCCTGGTGCCGGAAAACCTGCAGCACCAGTGGCTGGTGGAAATGCGCCGACGCTTCAATCTGGAAGTGGCGCTGTTCGACGCCGAACGCTTCATCGAGAGCGATGCCAGCAACCCGTTCGAAGACGCGCAACTGGCACTGGTCGCGCTGGAGTGGCTGTGCGAGGACGAAAAGGCCCAGGACGCGCTGTTCGCCGCCGGCTGGGACCTGATGGTGGTCGACGAAGCCCACCACCTGGTCTGGCATCCGGAAAAGGCCAGCCGCGAATACAGCCTGGTCGAGCAACTGGCCGAAGTGATCCCTGGTGTGCTGCTGCTCACCGCCACCCCGGAACAGCTTGGCCAGGACAGCCACTTCGCACGTCTGCGTCTGCTCGACCCGAACCGTTTCCATGACCTGGCCGCGTTCCGCGCCGAAAGCGCCAACTACCAGCCGGTCGCCGAAGCCGTACAGGAGCTGCTCGACAAGGGTCGCCTGTCCGACGAGGCCCACAAGACCATCCAGGGTTTCCTGGGTGCCGAGGGTGAAGCCCTGCTCGCCGCGGTCGCCGACGGTGATAGCGAAGCCAGCGCCCGCCTCACCCGCGAGCTGCTCGACCGCCATGGCACCGGCCGCCTGCTGTTCCGCAACACCCGTGCTGCGGTGCAGGGTTTCCCCGAGCGCGAACTGCACGCCTACCCGCTGCCGAGCCCCGACGAATACATGGAGCTGCCGCTGGGCGAGCATGCCGAGCTGTACCCGGAAGTCAGCTACCAGGGCCAGGCGGAGATCGAGGACGAGCAGCGCTGGTGGCGCTTCGATCCACGTGTCGAGTGGCTGATCGACACCCTGAAGATGCTCAAGAAATTCAAGGTACTGGTCATCTGTGCTCACGCCGAGACCGCCATGGATCTGGAAGACGCCCTGCGCGTGCGCTCCGGCATTCCGGCCACGGTGTTTCACGAGGGCATGAGCATCCTCGAGCGTGACCGCGCCGCCGCCTATTTCGCCGATGAAGAATTCGGCGCCCAGGTGCTGATCTGTTCGGAAATCGGCAGTGAAGGCCGCAACTTCCAGTTCGCTCACCACCTGGTGCTGTTCGATCTGCCGGCGCATCCGGATCTGCTCGAGCAGCGTATCGGCCGTCTCGACCGTATCGGCCAGAAGCACAAGATCCAGCTGCACGTGCCGTACATGGAAAACAGCCCGCAGGAACGTCTGTTCCAGTGGTATCACCAGGCGCTGAACGCCTTCCTGGCTACCTGCCCGACGGGTAACGCCCTGCAGCATCAGTTCGGCAGCCGCCTGCTGCCGATGCTGGAAAACGCCGACGATGGTCAGTGGCAAGCGCTGATCGACGAAGCCACTGCCGAGCGCCAGCGCCTGGAAAGCGAACTGCACGCCGGTCGCGACCGCCTGCTGGAGCTCAACTCTGGCGGTGCCGGTGAAGGCGAAGCGCTGGTCGACGCGATCCTCGAGCAGGACGACCAGTTCGCCCTGCCGATGTACATGGAGCAGCTGTTCGACGCTTTCGGCATCGACAGCGAGGATCACTCGGACAATGCCCTGATCCTGCGCCCCAGCGAGAAGATGCTCGATGCCAGCTTCCCGCTCGGCGACGACGAAGGCGTGACCATCACCTACGACCGTGACCTGGCGCTGTCGCGCGAGGACATGCAGTTCCTCACCTGGGAACACCCCATGGTGCAGGGCGGCATGGATCTGGTGCGCTCCGGCTCGATGGGCAACACCTCGGTGGCGCTGATCAAGAACAAGGCGCTCAAGCCCGGCACCGTGCTGCTGGAGCTGCTCTACGTCAGCGAAGTGGTCGCGCCACGCAGCCTGCAACTGGGTCGCTACCTGCCGCCAGCGGCGCTGCGCTGCCTGCTCGATGGCAATGGCAACGATCTGGCCAGCAAGGTCTCCTTCGAAACCCTCAACGACCAGTTGGAAAGCGTGCCCCGGGCCAGCGCCAACAAGTTCGTACAGGCGCAGCGTGATGCGCTCAACCCGCAGATCGCTGCCGGTGAAGCGAAGATCCAGCCACGCCATGTCGAACGCGTCAGCGAGGCCAAACGTCGCCTGGCCGCCGAGCTGGACGAGGAACTGGCCCGCCTGACCGCCCTGCAAGCAGTCAACCCGAGCGTCCGCGACAGCGAACTGACAGCGCTGCGTGAACAACGCGAACAGGGCCTGGCCATGCTCGACAAGGCCGCCCTGCGCCTGGAAGCGATTCGAGTGCTGGTCGCCGGTTGAGCCAATACGCTCGCCCTTCTTGCGCAGGGCGGGCGTGCCTTCGGTGCAGCGCGAAGAGCGCCAACATCGCGGCTGTCTTGCCGCATGGTTGGCGCTGCCAGCGCCATTCGCCGCGGGGGCGCGGCTCCTACGGGATCAACGAACACCGCTGATCGAGTAGGGGCGTCACCCCGGGCGCGAATCGGTTGCGGCCCTGTCGCACATCTGGCGGCGCCTGCGCCATTCGCCGCAGTGGCGCGGCTACGGAGTCAACGAACACCGCTGATCGAGTAGGAGCGTCGCCCCGGCGCGAATCGGTTGCGGCCTTGCCGGGCAATCGGGACTCTACGCCGAACCCTTGATGGGTATTGCTTCGCTCAATACCATCCTACGGCCGTCTTGCGTCCCAACCATCCCTACACCATCTGCAACCGCTGCTTGCGCGCCGGCGCTGGGTAGGCGGCGTCGATCGCCTGCAAATCGGCTTCGCTGAGCTGCAGGTCGGCAGCGGCGGCATTTTCGGCCAGATGCAGCGGGTCACCGGCCTTGGGAATCACCAGCACATTCGGCTGACGAAGGGCCCAGGCCAGCGCCACCTGCGCGGCACTCACCCCATGCCGCTGTGCGACCTGCCCCATGGCTCGGTTGGCCAGCAGCGCCCCACCCTGCCCCAGCGGACAGTAAGCCATCAATGGCATGCCCTGGCGTTGCTGCCACGGCAGCAGGTCGAACTCCACGCCGCGCTCTTGCGGGTTGTAGAGCACCTGGTTGGTGGCACAGGCTGGATCACCGAGTTCTTCCAGATCATCGAGATCGAAGTTGGACACGCCCCAGCGGCCGATCTTGCCCTGCTCGCGCAGCCGTTCGAAGGCCTCGACCGTTTCCGCCAGCGGATACTGCCCACGCCAGTGCAGCAGATACAGGTCGAGATGATCGGTACCCAGGCGCTTCAGGCTGCGCTCGCAGGCCGCCATCACACCCGCGCGGCTGGCGTTGTGCGGGTAGACCTTGCTGACCAGAAACACCTGATCGCGGCGACCCGCGATGGCCTCGCCGACCACCTCCTCCGCACCGCCCTCGCCGTACATCTCGGCCGTGTCGATGAGGCGCAGACCACGCTCGAGCCCCTCGCGCAACGCCGCCACCTCGGCCCGCCGCTGCCCCGGATTCTCGCCCATCCGCCAGGTGCCCTGACCTATCACCGGTACCTGAGCGCCGGCCAATTCGAGTGTTCGCATCATGCTTCCTCCTGCTGATTGCATCCTGACCCGCCTGCCACCCGTGGGTTCAGATTCTGCGCCAAGGATCATGCCCGGCGTAGAGCGCCCGCCTGCAATCGTCGTTCACGTTCCGACACGAGTTTTCTGCTCAGTGGACAGGGCACGCCGCCGCCCAGCGACTACGCTAGTGATAAAGGACAAGCCAGGGCCAACTCACTATGGGCGCACTATGGCGATCCGACCCAGCACCGCCTGTAAGCGAGCGCAAAGCCGCTACCGCGGTGCAGCTCGAACCTCGGCGGCAGTCCCACCCTGTGCGCTGGGCAGTCGGCGTCATCCTGATGCTTCTGCTGGTGATCGGCGCGGCCCTGCTGATCTATGAACTGCGCACCGCCTACTTCCAGTCCAGCGAACTGAGCCGCTACGCCGCGCAGCTGACCTATCAGGTCGAAAACGGCCCCAGCGACGCGATCATTTACCCGCGTGCCGGTCCTTTCGATCAACGCATGGGTTACAGCCACCTGCCTACTTTCATCGAGCGCCTGCAGAGCCGAGGCTTCGAGGTGTTGCAGCAGAGTCACTTCTCTGCGGCGCTGATGGCTTACGCCGAACGCGGCTTGTTCCCGCCCTTCGCGGAAAAGGCGCAGACCGGGGTCAATATCGAAGACTGCCGTGGCTCGCCCTTCTACACCGTGCGCAATCCCCGACAACGCTACCCGAGCTTCACCGCCATTCCGCCACTGGTGGTCGGCAGCCTGCTGTTCATCGAAGACCGCAAGCTGTTGGCCAGCGAGCCCGCCGAAGCGAACCCGGCGGTGGACTGGCCGCGTTTCAGCAAGGCGGCGCTCTCGCAGATTGGCAAATACGTCGGCATGCAGGACCAGTCCGCGGGCGGCAGCACCCTGGCCACGCAACTGGAGAAGTACCGGCATTCGCCAGATGGCATCACCCATGCGCCCGCGGAGAAACTGCGGCAGATGGTATCGGCCAGCGTGCGCGCCTATCAGGGCGGCCCACAAACCCTCGAAGCCCGGCAGAACATCGTGCGTGACTACCTCAACAGCGTACCGCTATCGGCTGCACCGGGGCACGGCGAGGTACACGGCCTGGCCGACGGCTTGCGCATCTGGTACGGCGCCGACTTCGCCACCACCAACCGCCTGCTCGACCCGCAGCGCTCCAGCGACGCCAGCCTGGCCGAACGGGGCTTGGCACTGCGTCAGGTGCTGTCGCTGATGATCGCCCAGCGGCGGCCCTCGTACTACCTGTCGAAGGGCCGTGACGAGCTCGCCGAGCTGACCGACAGCCACCTGCGCCTGCTGGCCAGCGGCGGCGTGCTCGACGACGATCTGCGCGATGCCGCTCTGGCCCAGAAGGTGACCTACCGCGACTGGCAGACCGACCCCAACCTGCAACGGGTCGATAGCGACAAGGGCATCAGCATGGCCCGGGCGCGGCTGGCCAGCCTGCTCAACCTGTCCTACTACCAGCTCGACCGCCTCGATCTGGATGCCCGTTCCAGCCTCAACTCGGACCTGCAGCAGCAGGTCAGCCTGTACCTCGAACGACTCGCCGACCCGGCATTCGCCGAAAGCGTCGGGCTGTTCGGCGACCGCCTGCTGTCGCCCAGCAAGACCGCCGACGTGCGCTACAGCTTCACCCTGTTCGAGCGCACACCCAATGGCAATCAGGTTCGAGTACAAACCGACAACACCCACCAGCCGTTCGATATCAACGAAGGCAGCAAGCTGGAACTGGGCTCCACCGCCAAATTGCGGGTAATGGCCACCTACCTGGAAGTGATCGCCGAACTGCATGCACGGCACGCCGGCATGAGCGCTGCACAACTGCGCGCTCAGGATATCGCCGACCAGGATCTGCTCAGCCGCTGGGCCATCGACTACCTGCTGCGCAACCCGGGGGCCGAGCTCACCAGCATGCTCGACGCGGCACTGGAGCGGCGTTACTCGGCCAGCCCGGCGGAGCGCTTCTTTACCGGCGGTGGCCTGCATACCTTCGGCAACTTCCGCCGCGAGGACAACGGCCGGCTGCCAACCCTGCGCGAGTCACTGCGCGAATCGATCAACCTGCCGTTCATCCGCCTGATGCGCGATCTGGTGCGCTACAGCACCTATCAGGCACCGGGCAACAGCGCCGAGTTGCTCAAGGACGACAAGGACCCAAGGCGCCAGGAGTACCTGAGCCGCTTCGCCGACCGCGAGGGCACCACCTTTCTGTTGCGCTTCTGGCGCAAGTACCAGGGCCAGTCCGCCCAGGAGCGGCTGGACACCTTCATCGGTGGCCTGCGCCTCACCGATACGCGCCTGGCGGCCGTGCACCGCTATCTGATGCCGGGTGTCGATCAGGCCACGTTCGGTAGCTTCATCAAGGCCCACCTGCCAGGCAGCCCACCAAGCGAAAAGCGCATCGCCGATCTGTATACCCGCTATGGGCCGGGTGCCTTCAGCCTGCCGGACCAGGGCTACATCGCCCGAGTACATCCGCTGGAACTGTGGCTGCTCGCCTACCTGATCGATCATCCACAGGCCGCTTTCGATGACGCCGTGGCCGCCAGCCGCGACGAACGCCAGGAGGTCTACGGCTGGCTGTTCAAGAGCCGCCACAAGAGCGCTCGGGACAGCCGCATCCGCATCATGCTGGAAGTCGAAGCCTTCCTGGATATCCATCAGCGCTGGCAGAACCTGGACTATCCCTTCGAGTATCTGGTGCCGTCCCTGGCCACCGCCATCGGCAGCTCGGGTGACCGGCCAGCGGCATTGGCCGAGCTGATCGGCATCATCCAGAACGACGGCGTGCGCCTGCCCACGGTGCGTATCGACAGCCTGCACTTCGCCGCCAACACACCCTACGAAACGCGCCTGGGCCATGTGCTGGAATCTGGCCGCCGGGTAATGGCGCCGGAGGTCGCCGCAGCGCTGCGCGAGGCGCTTTCCCAGGTGGTCGATGGCGGCACGGCACGGCGCCTGCAAGGCACCTTCACCCTGGCCGACGGCAGCCCGCTGATCCTCGGCGGCAAGACCGGCACCGGCGACAACCGCCTGACCAGCGTGGGCCGCGGCGGCCAGGTGATCAGCTCACGGGTACAGAACCGCACCGCCACCTTCGTGTTCTTTCTCGGCCCGGATCACTTCGGCACCCTCACCGCCTTCGTGCCCGGTCGTGCAGCGGAAAGCTTCCGCTTCACCTCGGCGCTACCCGTGCAGGTGCTCAAGGGCATGCAGCCGATTCTCGCCCCCTACCTGCAAACTGCCGCCCGCACCCTCTGCGCCCCACCTCCCCAACAACAGACGGCGCAATTGATACGCTAGAGCGTGATCGTCATGCACGAGAGCCGTAGGGTGGGCTTCAGCCCACCAATCGCCCACCCCAACAGGGATCCGACACCCACTGCCAAGTGCACGGCAGCCACCACCCAGTCAGGATTCGATTCGGCTGGCTGGTTGGTGGGCTGAAGCCCACCCTACTAGACTTCGCGGGCAATCCAGCCAGCGTGAACATTTTGGGAGCGCGCCGTGCGCGCGAATCACGGGCATGGCCCGTTTCCACAGGTAGGGCATCGGCGCGCCTACTGAGCCTGCTTGCAGCCGTAGGGTGGGCTTCAGCCCACCAATTGCCCGCCCCCAACAGAGGTCCGACACCCACTGCCAAGAGCACGGCAGCCACCACCCAGTCAGGATTCGATTCAGCTGGTGGGCTGAAGCCCACCCTACGGGACTTCGCGGGCAATCCAGCCAGCGTGAACATTGTGAGCGCGCGCCGTGCGCGCGAATCACGGGCATGGCCCGTTCCCACAGGTAGGGCATCGGCGCGCCTACTGAGCCTGCTTGCAGCCGTAGGGTGGGCTTCAGCCCACAAAAGTCGCATGCCCGCCTCCGCCTTGAAGTGATCCATGTCCGTATCGGCCGCGAACTTCACATGCTCACAAACGCTCTTGGCCGGGTCTCAGAAACCTAAATCACTGAGGCTCGGGTGATCGTCCGGGCGGCGGCCCAGTGGCCAATGAAACCTGCGCTCGGCTTCGGCGATTGGCTGTTCGTTGATGCTGGCATGGCGTGCGCGCATCAGGCCGTCCTCGGCGAACTCCCAGTTCTCGTTACCATAGGCGCGGAACCACTGCCCACTGTCGTCGTGATACTCATAGGCGTAGCGCACGGCAATGCGGTTGCCGGTAAAAGCCCACAGTTCCTTGATCAGCCGATAGTCGAGCTCACGGTTCCACTTGCGGGTCAGAAAGGCTTCGGCCTCGGCGCGATTGGTAACGAACTCGACGCGGTTGCGCCAGCGCGTGTCGAGGGTATAAGTCAGTGCCACCTTGGCCGGGTCGCGGCTGTTCCAGCCGTCTTCGGCCAGACGTACTTTTTCGATGGCGGATCGTTCGTCGAACGGAGGAAGCGGTGGACGGGACATGGCGGAACTCCTTGCTGTGGATTGGGATGTGCACGCTTCACGCATGACCATTGGGCTGGCCGGTTCGCTCAGAGCGCCAGTTCAATACGCTCGTTACCGGCATGTTGCGGCTGCGCCGGAACCGCGCAGCAGATCAATACCTCGTTGTCGTCGAGCTTGGCGGTGGGCTCCTTCAGGTAACTCACTGCACCTTCGAGCAATCGGGTACGGCAGGTACCGCAGGAGCCTTCGCGGCAGCTGAATTCAGGCTCCAGGCCACGGGCCTCGGCCAGTTCCAGCAGCGTGCCCGATTCCGGTGTCCAGCGCGCGTCCTTCAGCGACTCGCTGAACAGCACCGGCACCGGTCCGGTCGCTGGCGGCACGACCACCGCAGCGGCAGCTGGCTGATCGGGGCGACGCACCAGAGACGCCGGCCCGAAGCCTTCGGCATGGATGCGCCGGTCAGCGATGCTGTACCCGCGCAGGCCATCGTACAGGCCCTGGGTGAACGCCGGCGGCCCGCACAGGTAGAAGGCGTAGTCGTCGAAGGCCAGAAAGCGGCTCAGCAGCGCCATGTCGATGCGCCCTGCAGCGTCATAGTCGACCCCTGGCTCGGCGCCCTGAGTATCGCCAAGCACCCGCACCAGCCTGACCGCGCCCTGGGCGGCGGCGACCAGATCAGCGAGTTCGCGGTCGAAGGCGCGCTCGGCTTTCGAGCGGGCGGCGTAGAACAGGGTGACCGGCCTGATCCGTTGCCGGCGCCAGCCTTCGTAGACCACATGGTGCAGCATCGCCAGCATCGGCGTGATGCCAATACCACCGGCCAGCAATACCAGCGGCCGCTCCTCCTGCGGATCCAGCGTGAAGGCACCGGCCGGGGCGCGGGCTTCGATCAGATCGCCTTCATGCAACCGATCATGAAGGAACTGCGATACCCGTCCCTCACGTTTGACGCTGATCCGGTAGATGCCAGCGGACGGCGCGACCGACAGGGTGTAGGTGCGAATCAGCGGCTTTTCGCCCTCGCCAAGCTGCAGCCGAATTGGCAGGTGCTGGCCGGCCAGGTGCGGCAGCAGCCCCGCGCCATCGACCGGTTCCAGATGCAGAGAGCGGATCGACTGACTTTCCTCGACGATGCGCGAGACCTTCATGGCTCGCCATTGAGTGGCGTACTGGGCGGCGTGCAGCCGGCTCGCGGCCTGCAGCCAGTTACCGGTCATCAGCGAGCTATCCGCCCAGCCATCGGGACGAAGTGCCCAGCGCAGGGCCAGGCCGCCCGGGCGGCGCACGATACGCCGTGGGCGGAACGTCCACAGCCGCTCGGCGCCCTGGAAGGCGGCGATCTCCGGTGAGTCGAAGATGATCTCGGCCTCACCGCTCATCTGCAGCACATCGCCCGTGGCAAAATCCACGAACAGCAGACCAGCCTTGCCGTTGAGCACGATGTTGCCAAGGGTGGAGAAAAACAGATTGCCATTGAAATCGGGGATGGTCAGGGTGCCCCCCTCGTCCACGCGGACGAAGCCCGAGTTGCCACCACGGTGGGACACATCGACCTGCCGGCGTCCCTGAACATCGGCATAGGAGGCGACGAAGAACGCATCGGTCTGGGCGATCAACTCACGCGCAGCAGCGTCCAGCGCAGCGAGTTCCTCGACTTCCCCCGCAAACGGCACAGCCGGATCACGGGCGAAGGTGAAATCGCGCTGCTGTATGTAGCGCGGGCAGTTGCCGAAACTCTGCTCCACCTCGACGCGCAAGCCTTGTGCCCCAGCGGCCACCACGCCGTTCATGCGGTTGCGCCGGCGAGTGTGCAGTTCGATCCCCAGCAGCCCGAGTGCGGCACCCTCGTGCATGCCCTGCCCGACAGGATCATCGGGATGCGGGCGCGCGGCGAGATCCAAGGTGCTGGGCGTCGGCGACGCCATGAAACCTGCCCGGCCTTCGAGAATGCCAGCCCAGGCGTCGCCCTTGGCATCCACGCTGCCCAGCACGATGAACGGCAGTTGGGCATAGAACTCACGGTGCTGATCAGGCATGAAGTCACGCACCACGCGCCGGCCGACCGCATCCATCCGCTCGGCGACACCGAGTTTTTCCTGGATGAGCTTCTCGCCCTGATGCCAGACGGGCGACGGGTTCGAGGTGTCGTTCATGTGCGTATCTCCCGATGTCCGAAAGGCGACGTGGCAGCTCAAGCGTTGGCGGTCAGCCCGGCCGGGGTCTGCGGGATGGCGACGAAGCCGGGCAGCGCCTCGATACGCGCCAGGAAGGCATTCACCTGCACGTAGGAGGACAGGTCGACGTTGCCTTCCGGGGCGCGGGCGAGATAGCTGTAGAGCGCCACGTCAGCGATGGTCGGATGATCGGCAGCCAGCCACTGGCGACCTGTCAGATGGCGCTCCAGGCGGGCGAGCAGCACATGGGCGCGAGCAATCACTTCATCGGCGTTGAAGTCGTAGCCGAATACGGTGATCAGGCGCGCCGCAGCCGGTCCGTAGGCCAGTTCGCCGGCCGCGACCGACAACCAGCGTTGCACCGCAGCCGCACCCGCGGCGTCTTCCGGCAGCCAGTCGGTACGGCCGGTTTTCTTGGCGAGGTAGACGAGAATGGCGTTCGAATCGGCGATGACGACTCCATCGTCCTCCAGCACCGGCACCTGGCCAAAGGGGTTGAGCGCGAGGAACTCAGGCTGTTTGTTGGCTCCGCCGGCCAGATCGACCTCGACCAGTTCGGGCTTGAGGCCAAGCAGCGAAGCGAACAGAACGGCGCGGTGGGCATGGCCTGACAGTGTGACGTGGTGAATTTTCATGGTTCGGCTCCTGGTGGACGGTGGGCCGGGAGACGTCCCGATCCGTGCAACCAGCTTGCTACCGAATCAAAATTCGAGGAATAGGCGCTTTCGACACTACTTTATTGCGAAAAACGGAATAGTCGTACTGCGCCCCACCGCTGCCCGACGCCGGGAAATGTTCAGATCGGCAACTGCCCCATCGCCCAGCGCAACAGAAAAAAGATCACCAGCCCGCCGCCAATGGTCGCCAGCAAATGGCGGGTCAACACGGCGATCATGATGGTCGCCAAGCCGGCCAGCAGGTAAGCGTTGTCCCAGCTCAGCGCCCAGTTGCGCCCGTCGGGCAGCAACATGGCGGGTACCACGATGGCCGTGAGCACCGCGGTCGGCACGTAATGCAGGGCCTGGCGCACTGCCTGGGGAAAACGCAGGTCGGGAAAGGCGAACAGGCTGTAGCGCGTGGCGAAGGTGATCGCCAGCATGCCGAAGATCAGGATCCAGTTTTCCATCAGCACATCTCCTCCTGCTGGGGCGCCTGGCCGCGTTCGAGCAACACGCCCACCACGATGCCGGCGCAGGCAGCGGCCATCAGCCCGAGCTTGTAAGGCAGGTCATGAAAGATCAACGCGACCACTGCGGCCACCAGCGCGGCGGCGACCTGCGGGCGGTTGCGCAGCATCGGCACGACGATGCCGACGAAGGTGGCGATCATGGCGAAATCCAGGCCCCAGGCAGCGAGGTTGGGCACGGCCTGGCCAAACAGCAGGCCGATCAGCGTGCAGCCGACCCAGTTGCCATACATGGCCAGGCCGGCCCCCAGGAAATACCAATGCTTGTCGGGCGAGTCGTCGCTTCGCGCATAACGCTGCTGCACCACCGCGAAGGCTTCGTCGGTCAGCCAGAAGGCCAGCGGCATACGCCAGCGCTTGGGCAGATGGCGAACGAAAGGCTGCAGGGTGGCGCTGTACAGCGCGTGGCGCAGATTCACCACCAGGGTGGTCAGCCACAGCACGGCCAGGGTGGCACCGCCGCCCAGCAGGCTGATGGCGATGAACTGCGCGGACCCGGCGAACACCAGCACCGACATGCCGACTGTCTGCCAGGCGTTCAGCCCGGCGGCACCGGCCAGGCTGCCGTAGATGATGCCGAACGGCATGGCACCGAGCAGCATCGGCAACATATCGCGCAGGCCCTGCAGGAACTCTTGGTATCGAGACATCGGCTTATCGCTTGACTGAAAAGACCGCCGGCGGGCGATCAGGAGCGAGTGAGGCTAGCCCGCCCTACTCCTGCTGTCTTGAACAATCTTGCGCAGTTCTCGTGATGCCAGGGTATCTGTGGGAGCGAGCGGGGACGCCTGGTCCATGCCCGCGATTTTTCGCGCGCATGGCGCGCTCCCACCAGTGCAATTCGCAGGGAAAGCTGCGGTATCACTCAACCACAGGTTGCAGGGCGCGGCGGCAGGCGTTGCGGTACTCGCCGGGGGCCACGCCATACACCTGCTTGAACTGCCGCGTCAGGTGGCTCTGGTCAGCGAAGCCTAGTTGCAGGGCAACGCTCAACGGCGCGCAGCCATCACGCAGTAGCGCCCGTGCCTGTTCCAGCCGCCGCTGTTGCAGCCAGGCATGGGGCGGCAGGCCGGTAGCGCGGCGAAATACCCGGGCGAAATGAAAGGGCGAGAGGTTCACCGCAGCCGCCAATGTCTCCAGTGAAGGCGGCTCGCCAAGGCGCGCCGCGAGCAGCTCCTTGGCGAGGATGACAGCACGCGGCTCCTGCCCCGGTAGCGGCGCCTGAGTAACACCCGCATGCCGCTGGAACAGCATCAGCAGCGTTTCCCGCCATGCCGTCTGCTGCTGCAGCGCACTGGCATCGCTGTCGAGCAGACGGTGCAACTGAGCGAATGCCTGATGCAGCGGCACGTCCTGCAACACACTGGCGGCGAAAGAAGGCAGGCCGCGCTGGGCCAGCCCCAGTTCCTCGAGCACGCCGTTCACCTGGGCAGGAGCCGGATAGAACGCCCGATAGAACCAGCCCTGCTCATGGGCCGCCGAGCCGGTGTGCACCTCATCCGGGTTGATCAATACCATGCTGCCGACAGGAGCCAGATGATCGGCACCGCGATGGCGAAAACGCTGCGCGCCGTGTTCGATTACGGTGAACACGAAGCCTTCGTGGACATGCGGGGTGAAGCGCTGCTTGATATAGCGCGCCTGCAACAGCTCGACTCCGGCCAGCGCCGAGCTTTCCCAGAAGCGGGTGCGTTCGCTGGAGTCCATGGGGGATCAGACGCCGAAGCGTGCCTCCAGGCCGGCCTTGACCACCGGCCATTCCTGGTCGGTGATGCTGTACATCACGGTATCGTCGAGCCGCCCGTCAGCCAGACGGCGATGGTTGCGCAACAGCCCTTCGCGGATAGCGCCGAGCTTTTCGATGGCGCGCTGGGAACGCAAGTTGCTGCCAGCGGTTTTCAGCTGCACACGGACCATCTGCCAGCTTTCGAAGGCGTGGCGCAGCATCAGGTACTTGATCATGCTGTTGAGCCCGGTGCCATGCTGGCTGGCATCCAGCCAGGTCCAGCCGATTTCCACGGCCGGCAGGGTTGGCGCGAAATCGGCGAAACGGGTGGTGCCGACCAACTGATCGCCCAGGCGGATCACGAACGGCAGCGCCCGATCCTCACGCTGATCGTGCAGGGCCTGGCGATACCAGTCCAGGCGCTGGGTACCGCTCATGTAGACCAGCTCCTGGCGATTGGCCTCGGCCAAAGTCACCAGCGCCGGAATATCCCCATCGAGCAACGGCTCGATGCGCAGGGCACCACGTTGCAGGGTGATCAACTGCGGCTTGAACATCGACTCTCTCCACGAACAACGGTGCCAGGCCCATCAGTCTCGCACCGAATATAAGACCTGTCTGCCCTGAACGACCTCACCACAGGGTGCCGCAGCGACGTCGCCGTTGCATGTGCGACCTTGGTCGCGCCTGACGTTGCGGCACTTTACTGCGACACTACTGCGCTATGTTGTGTGCCTGAAGGCACCGCCGGGCGTGCCAAGATACGACCCGAGTAAGCGTCCCCAAGTTTTCCGCGGAGTGTGCATGTCGCTGTCCAGTTGGCTTATCGCTGCAGTCGCCCTGCTCTACATGGCCGTTCTGTTCGCCATCGCCTTCTACGGTGACCGTCGGCGCAAACCGCTGCCGCCCCGGGTACGTGCCTGGGTCTACAGCCTGTCGCTGGCCGTGTACTGCACCAGCTGGACCTTCTTCGGCGCCGTCGGCCAGGCCGCCGAGCAGTTGTGGTCGTTCCTGCCGATCTACCTCGGACCGATGCTGCTTCTGCTGTTCGCTCCCTGGGTGATCGAGAAGATGGTGCTGATCAGCAAACAGGAAAACATCACCTCGATCGCCGACTTCATCGCTGCCCGCTATGGCAAGTCGCAGTCGCTGGCCATCGTCGTCGCGTTGATCTGCCTGGTTGGCGTGCTGCCCTACATCGCCCTGCAACTCAAGGGCATCGTGCTCGGCGTCAACCTGCTGATCGGCTCGGAAACCGATGCCGACGGCACGCGCGCGCAAGACACCGCGCTGATCGTCTCGGTGATCCTGGCGCTGTTCACCATCCTGTTCGGCACCCGCAACCTCGACGTCACCGAGCACCACCGTGGCATGGTGCTGGCCATTGCCTTCGAGTCGCTGATCAAGCTGCTGGCCTTCTTCGCTGTCGGTGCCTTCGTCACCTATGGGCTGTACAACGGCTTCGGCGATCTGCTCGGCCAGGCCCAGCGCAACACCGAACTGGAAGATTACTGGGCGGTGGCGGTGAACTGGCCGGCGATGCTGGTACAGACCTGCATGGCGATGATCGCCATCGTCTGCCTGCCCCGTCAGTTCCACGTCACCGTGGTGGAAAACACCGACCCGCGAGACCTGCGCCTGGCCCGCTGGGTGTTTCCGCTGTACCTGCTGCTCGCCGGCCTGTTCGTCATTCCCATCGCCCTGGCCGGGCAGATGCTGCTGCCAGCCGGGGTCAGCCCGGATTCGTTCGTGATCAGCCTGCCCCTCGCCGAGGCTCATCCGGCCCTGGCCCTGCTGGCCTTCATCGGCGGTGCCTCGGCGGCCACCGGCATGGTGATCGTCGCGTCGGTGGCGCTGTCGACGATGATTTCCAACGACATGCTGCTGCCCTGGCTGCTGCACCGCAAAAGCACCGAGCGGCCGTTCGAAGCCTTCCGCCACTGGATGCTCACCGCGCGCCGGGTCAGCATCGTGCTGATCCTGCTGCTGGCCTACGTGTGCTATCGCCTGCTCGGCACCAACGCCAGCCTGGCCACCATCGGGCAGATCTCGTTCGCCGCCATCGGCCAGCTGGCACCGGCCATGTTCGGCGCCCTGGTGTGGAAGCAGGCCAACCGCCGTGGTGTGTTCGCCGGCCTGATCACCGGCGCGGCACTGTGGGTCTACACCCTGGTGCTACCGGTGCTGGCCCGCGGCCTCGGCTGGCCGCTGGATATCTTCCCCGGCCTGCGCACCCTGCTGTACGCGCCAATCGGCTTCGAAGTGGATGCCCTGACCCGCGGCGTGGTGCTGTCGCTGGCCGGCAACCTGACGCTGTTCGCCTGGGTATCGTTCTTCTCGCGCACCCGGGTTTCCGAGCACTGGCAGGCCGGGCGCTTCGTCAACCACGACTTCGGCAGCAAACAAGGCGGCCGCACCATGCTCGCGGTACAGGTCAACGACCTGTTGCTGCTCGCTGGCCGCTTCGTCGGCGCAGAACGCGCGCAGCACAGTTTCAGCCGCTTCGCCGCTCGCCAGGGCAAGACCTTCAACTCGGCGCAACCGGCCAACAGCGAATGGATCGCCCACACCGAACGCCTGCTGGCGGGCGTGCTCGGTGCTTCATCGACACGCGCGGTGGTGAAAGCGGCCATCGAAGGCCGCGACATGCAGGTCGAAGACGTGGTGCGCATCGTCGACGAAGCCAGCGAGGTGCTGCAGTTCAACCGCGCGCTGCTGCAAGGCGCCATCGAAAACATCAGCCAGGGCATCAGCGTGGTCGATCAGTCCTTGTGCCTGGTGGCCTGGAACCATCGCTACCTGGAAATCTTCGAGTACCCGGAGGGGCTGATCTGCGTAGGGCGCCCAATCGCCGAGATCATCCGCTTCAATGCCGAACGCGGCATGCTCGGCAGCACCGATGTCGAGGAAAGCGTCGCCAAGCGCCTGTACTGGATGCGCCAGGGCACCGCGCACAGCTACGAACGGGTATTCCCCAACGGCCGGGTCATCGAACTGATCGGCAACCCGATGCCCGGCGGCGGCTTCGTCATGAGCTTCACCGACATCACCGAATTCCGCGAGGCCGAGCGCGCGCTCAAGGCCGCCAACGAGGGCCTCGAGCAGCGCGTTGCCGAGCGCACCTTCGAGCTGTCGCAGTTGAACAGGGCGCTGACCGCCGCCACCGGTGTAGCCGAAGCGGCCAACGCCTCGAAAACCCGTTTTCTCGCGGCAGTCAGCCATGACCTGATGCAACCACTCAACGCTGCCCGCCTGTTCTCCGCGGCCCTCTCCCACCAGGAAGAGGCGCTGCCCCGGGAAGCTCAGGAACTGGTGCGCCACCTCGACAGTTCGCTGCGCTCCGCCGAAGACCTGATCAGCGACCTGCTGGACATCTCGCGCCTGGAAAATGGCCGCATCACCCCGGACCGCAACGCCTTCGTGCTCAACACGCTGTTCGATACCCTGGGCGCCGAATTCAAGGTGCTGGCGACGGAGTACGGCGTCGACTTCCATCGGCAAGGCAGCACCTTGCGCGTGGACAGCGACATCAAGCTGCTACGCCGGGTGCTGCAGAACTTCCTCACCAACGCCTTCCGCTATGCCAAAGGCCGGGTGCTGCTGGGCGTGCGCCGCCAGGGTGGGCACCTGCGCCTGGAAGTCTGGGACCGCGGGCCGGGCATTCCCGAGGACAAGCGCCAGACCATCTTCGAAGAATTCAAACGCCTGGACAGCCACCAGACCCGCGCCGAAAAAGGCCTGGGTCTTGGGCTGGCCATCGCGGACGGACTGTGCCGGGTGCTCGAGCACAGCCTCGAAGTGCGCTCCTGGCCAGGCAAGGGCAGCGTGTTCAGCGTCACCGTGCCCATCGCCCGCAACCAGACGCCCGCCCTGCAACGCACGCGCCCCGAAGGCAACGGCCAGTTGCTGACCGGCACCCAGGTGCTGTGCATCGACAACGAGGAAAGCATCCTCACCGGCATGCACAGCCTGCTGTCGCGCTGGGGCTGCCAGGTGTGGTCGGCGCGCAACCGCGCCGAGTGCGAACAGCTGCTGGCAGACGAAGTGCGCCCACACCTGGCGCTGGTCGACTACCACCTCGACGAAGGTGACACCGGCACCGAACTGATGGCCTGGCTGCGCACCCGCCTCGGTGAGCCGGTTCCCGGCGTGGTGATCAGCGCCGACGGCCGCCCCGAACTGATCGCTCAGGTGCACGCCGCAGGCCTGGACTTCCTGCCCAAACCCGTCAAGCCAGCGGCCCTGCGCGCACTGATCAGCCGTCATCTGCCGCTGCTGTAAGCCACAAGCGGCCAATCATGATCACAAAAACGGTGTCGACGGACCGGACCACGCAAGTGAAGTATCGCCGCCCACTATCGTGGGAGCGCGCATGCGCGCGAATCGCGGGCATGGCCCGCTCCCACGAATTGCTGGCGCCCGCGCAGGTGAAGCGTCGCCATCCCACGACGGTGGGAGCGCGCCATGCGCGCGAATCGCGGGCACGGCCCGCTCCCACA